>NZ_QNUD01000019.1:0-118181 GCF_008042405.1 Bacillus sp. SH7-1 | reverse complement strand
GAATATAACTAATACATCAATTATTATTACTGATTTAGTGAGAAAATTTTTATTAACCATAAAATATCTAAATCCATTTTACTCAATCATAAATAAACCTTGGCTCTTTATTTTTGAATTATTAATTGGTTTTTTATATGTATTTCTGCTATCTTTATTTTCTATTTGGATAGTATTACATTCATTGGAAATAGATTTTTCTGAATTTAGTTCTGAGGACAATCGAAGTTTTCAATTTTCAATTATTATTTTACATACAGCAATTTATTTGTTTATAAGAGTTCATGGCCAGTATTGTAAGACAACTAAGCAAAAAATTAAAAAGCTGAAAATGAAGTTTTATTTATGGTTTTGTTCTATGATTGCAAGTATTGTATATATATTTGAATCACTCTTTAATTATATGAATGGAATCCAAGCAATTTATTTTATTTTTGTTTTAATGATTGCTTTAGAAAGAACAGTGACACATTATAAGAAATTTATAGATTTTTTAGAATGTGAAAATTTGTATGAAAAATATTTTTAGAGAGAAAAGTCTTTTGAAATATAAAAAGTTATACCTACTAAGTACTGATTGAGTAAAATTAACGCTATTCTTTCTCTATAATCATAGGCAAGAATAGCGTTTTTGTATGTTTATTTTTGTATTTGATTAACTACAACTATTTGTTCAAGAAATTCAAAGTTATTTATCTCCAAACATCTTAAGAAATCTTGCCAGAGAGCCTGGTTTCGTGCAACGAACCTGTAAATTCCAAACAAAAGGTTTACTCAGTTTATGAGTATGTATGGAAAAAGAAAGAGATTCAATAATAATTTTTTAGATATTAATTTATAAAGAAATTCATGTAATACAATATGAAATAATACATATTATAATTATTTATTAAGATAAAATGTTATATTTTTGGGTGGAATATATAAATGGAGGAAATGTAATGAACAAGAATTTAAAATTTACTCAAATGATGATCGGGATTAGTACGATGGCATTATCATTTGGAAGTATTCAAACACAGGTATCAGCAGAAGAAACAGCATCCTATAATATTTTACAGATGAAACCAATGGGGACAGAAACTTCAAAAGATGAAATTGTACATGCTATAACAGCGGACGAAACATTGACTTTTGAAGAGCGTTTAAAAGTAGGCGATTTTTCACAACGTCCTACTCTGGTTATGAAACGTGATGAAAGTCAATTAAAGCAAAGCTACACTCTGGCAGAACTGAATAAAATGCCTGATAGCGAACTCATTGATACGCTTTCAAAAATTTCTTGGAATCAAATTACTGATTTATTTCAATTCAATCAAGATACGAAAGCTTTTTATCAAAATAAAGAACGTATGAACATTATCATTGATGAATTAGGACAACGAGGAAGCACGTTTACGAAAGATAACTCAAAGGGCATTGAAACATTTGTTGAAGTATTACGTTCTGCTTTTTATGTGGGATATTATAATAATGAATTAAGTTACTTAAAAGAGAGAAGCTTCCATGACAAATGTTTACCAGCATTGAAAGCGATTGCGAAAAATCCAAACTTTACACTAGGTACAGCTGAGCAAGATAGAGTAGTAGCTGCGTATGGAAAATTAATTGGTAATGCCTCTAGTGATACTGAAACAGTACAGTATGCGGTAAATGTTTTAAAACAATATAATGATAATCTTTCAACGTATGTAAGCAATTATGCGAAAGGACAAGCCGTATATGAAATTGTAAAAGGAATTGATTATGATATACAGTCTTATTTGCAGGATACGCATAAGCAACCTAATGAAACAATGTGGTATGGAAAGATTGATAACTTTATAAATGAGGTTAATAGAATTGCTCTCGTCGGGAATATAACAAATGAAAATAGTTGGCTAATTAATAATGGCATTTATTATGCAGGTCGTTTAGGGACATTTCATAGTAATCCATACAAAGGATTGGAAGTTATTACACAAGCGATGAACTTGTATCCTCGTTTAAGTGGACCTTATTTTGTAGCAGTAGAACAAATTAAAACAAACTATGGTGGAAAAGATTATAGTGGAAATGCAGTAGATCTACAGAAAGTACGTGAAGAAGGGAAACGACAATACTTACCTAAAACATATACATTTGATGACGGATCAATTGTCTTCAAGACGGGAGATAAAGTAACAGAAGAAAAAATTAAGAGATTATATTGGGCAGCCAAAGAAGTAAAAGCACAATATCACCGTGTAATTGGTAATGATAAAGCACTAGAACCGGGTTACGCTGATGATGTACTAACAATAGTAATTTATAATAATCCAGATGAATATCAATTAAATAGACAATTATATGGATATGAAACAAACAACGGTGGAATTTATATTGAAGAGAAGGGGACCTTCTTTACATATGAGCGTACGCCAAAGCAGAGTATTTATAGTTTGGAAGAGTTATTCCGTCATGAATTTACTCATTATTTACAAGGAAGATATGAGGTTCCTGGTTTATTTGGAAGCGGAGAAATGTATCAAAATGAACGATTAACTTGGTTCCAAGAAGGGAATGCAGAATTTTTTGCAGGATCTACACGTACAGATAATGTTGTTCCGCGTAAAAGTATGATAAGTGGCTTATCATCTGATCCAGCAAGCCGTTATACAGCAAAGCAAACTTTGTTCTCAAAATATGGATCATGGGACTTTTATAAGTATTCCTTTGCACTACAGTCATATTTGTATAATCATCAATTTGAAACATTTGATAAGCTTCAAGATTTAATCCGTGCAAACGATGTGAAAAATTATGATTCATATCGTGAATCATTGAGCAACAATACACAATTGAATGCAGAATATCAAGCGTATATGCAGCAGTTGATTGATAATCAAGATAAATATAATGTACCGCAAGTAACAAATGATTATTTAATTCAACACGCACCAAAGTCGTTAACTGAAGTGAAAAACGAAATTGTGGATGTAGCAAATATAAAAGGTGCAAAAATTACAAAATATGAGTCGCAATTCTTTAATACATTTACCGTGGAAGGCAAGTACACAGGTGGTACATCAAAAGGTGAGTCTGAAGATTGGAAAACGATGAGTAAACAAGTAAATCGAACTTTGGAGCAGTTATCCCAAAAAGGTTGGAGTGGTTATAAAACAGTTACAGCCTATTTTGTAAACTATCGTGTGAATGCAGCTAACCAGTTTGAATATGATATTGTTTTTCATGGTGTTGCAACAGAGGAAAAGGAAAAAACAAATACTATAGTAAATATGAATGGACCATACAGCGGGATAGTAAATGAAGAGATTCAATTTCATAGTGATGGTACAAAAAGTGAAAATGGAAAAGTTATTTCTTATCTATGGAACTTTGGAGATGGTACAACAAGTACAGAAGCAAACCCTACCCATGTATATGGAGAAAAAGGAACATACACTGTGGAACTAACAGTAAAAGATAGTAGGGGAAAAGAAAGCAAAGAACAAACAAAAGTTACTGTAAAACAAGATCCGCAAACAGGTGAATCCCATGAAGAGGAGAAGGTACTCCCGTTTAATACGCTTGTAAAAGGAAATCTGATTACTCCTGATCAAACAGATGTTTATACGTTTAATGTTACAGATCCAAAAGAAGTAGATATTTCTGTGGTAAATGAACAAAATATTGGGATGACATGGGTACTTTATCATGAATCAGACATGCAAAATTATGTAGCTTGTGGTGAAGATGAAGGAAATACTATAAAGGGGAAATTCGTAGCGAAACCAGGCAAATATTATTTGAATGTTTATAAATTTGATGATAAAAATGGTGAATATTCATTATTTGTAAAATAAATTCATATCCGATATGTATAAATGCTTATCAAAAAACAGTTACTGTAATTAAAAAGGACAGTTGAATGAAATAAGACCGTTCCTAATTATAGGAACGGTTATAAACTTATCATGTGCTGGAGGTCAATCCGAATGGCATGGAATACCTTCTCTAAACAGTATAGACATGAAAATTAATGAGTATACGTAATGATGACAAACAACAAAACGAAACGGTTACGCTATATAAAAGCGTAACCGTTTCGTTTTGTGACAGTGGCTCATTTATTACATGATATAGGATCTCGTTCCTGAGGCTCTATTTTTTTAGTATAAATGAAACTCAAAAGAAAATGATGTAGTTGGATTAACGATTGCAGAGTTTTTACCATGTGGTGCTATTAATCTAAAGAACATATTATGTAAGTTAGATATTTTTAAATAATAGATAGAAATGGATCTATTTTTAAGCAGCTCTATTTTTATTTTCTAGATTTTTAAGTTGAGTTTTTTTGCCGTGAATTAACAGAAGGACAAACGCACATTATCTTTTTTACTTTTATGAATTCAAAATAATCTATTTAAAATATTTTTTAACATCATATATATATGAAATTGATCCCCATATAACACATTATTTTTCAGTAAACACTAAAAATTCACTCTTATGTAAATTTTTAGTGTTTATTATTTTTCTCAATTCTATAACTTTATTTTTGAATTATACTTAATGCGTAATCCAAAAATTAGGAAAGGAGCTTTGGAATAGGAAATTTATCTTAAATGTTTATTTAGAGGAGTGTTTTAAGAAATCAATGCAGGTAATGTGGTTCTAGATTAATTAGAAATAGATTTTGAAGTGTTACTATGCCTTTTTTGTATTCATCCAAAAATATGAGCAGCATTGTTTAAAATAAGTGTGCATTTAATAAATCTCTTTTTGACATGTGTGAGAAAACTGATATTTCGTATGTAAGTAATAACGAATTTGAACGAAAGGACTGATTTATATGAACAGAAGAAAGAATGATAGATTACAAAAAACAATAAAGGTGTTTGCGACATCTACTATTTTAGCAACCACGTTATTTGCACCTATTATGTCAAACAATTTAGAGGTACATGCTGAAACTGCACAAACTGTAACTCAATATGAACAAAGAGAGTTCGACCTTCCAGGTACAGGAAGTTTTTGGGATGAAGCAAAAAGAGAAAAAAGAAGTGAGCAAAAAAATTATATGCCAACAGGCATATATGTGAAACCTAATGAACAGGTTACTATTACAGTATCAGGAACGCAAAAAATTAGAGCCATTATTGGGACACATCAATATGATAAAGAATGGGGAAAAGAAATTGATCTTTCTCCTGGCTCTAATACTATTTCTTCACCAAACGGCGGCGTATTAGGGTTAGATAATTTTCAGAACACAGGAACAGTTAAGGTGCAGGTAACGCAAGGCGGTAGTCCTATTCCTTTCTTTGTATTAGGGAAACACACAAAAGAAGACTGGATTGCCATGATGAACAACTATCCAAATGCACATGCGGTACAATTGAAATCAGAACGAGCAGTACTAACTGTAACTCGTGATAGTGCCAATAAATATATTGTAAATCAAGATCCTGTGCCTCTATTAAATAAATATGATGAAATGATTCGGTCGCAAGACAAGTTAGCGGGGCTATCTGAGACAGATCCTAATCCTTTACATCGTTCAACTCGTCGTATTTGGGCCTTTGTAGAAAATCCTAACGCACAAAGTTGGGGCATGTATGCAAGTTGGGATGGAGCCGTCTTTACGACTGCTGGTGAAGCTATCAAAAGTACGTTAAATGTCAATGAGTTTGGATGGGGACAAATGCATGAAGCGGGACATGCACGACAACAATATCCATGGACGTGGAATGATTTAAGAGGTATGGGTGAAGTAACTAATAATCTATATTCTTTAGTTGCTGATAAGAAAATATACCCAAATAAACCAACACGTTTAGAATCAGAGGGCGATTATAATAGAGCCTTTGCGTATTTAAAACAAACGAATAAAGAATATAAAAATATTGACGACTTGTTTGTAAAACTTGTTATGCTTTGGCAGCTTCATTTAGCATATGGGGATGATTTTTATCCAAATCTTCACAAATTATATCGAGAGACACCAGAGGATCAACTTCCCAAAACAGATGAAGATAAAATACAAACATTTATTTACAATACATCGAAAATAGCAAAACAAAATGTACTACCATTTTTTGATCAATGGGGATTGAAAGCAACCCAAGAAACAAGACAAAAAGTAGAAGCTTTAAACAATCCAAAATTAATTGCACCTTTATGGGAAGCGACGGATACTAAACCTGTTAAACCACTTGCTGCATTGTCAAAAAAAATAATGAAGGCAAGTGCAAATAGTGAAGAATCATGGCGTGATCCAGCAAGTAACGCAATTGATGACAATCCAAATACAATTTGGCATACCCAATGGAGCGCACCAAATCAATATCCATACAATTTAACGTTAGATCTGGGTAAAACACAAACTATCACCCAAGTAGCATATCTTCCAAGACAAGATTGGTCAGAAAATGGTATTATTTTCAACTACAATATTTATACAAGCACGGATGGTTCTAACTATAAAAAAGTTACGTCTGGAACATGGGAAAATAATAGGACGAAAAAATTCGCAACATTCGACCCTATTTCTGCAAAATATGTAAAACTGGAAGTAACGAACGGATTTAATGGGTTTGCTTCAGCAGCTGAAGTAGATATTTTAGGATATTAATCATTTACACAAATGGCTGGAAGATTATAGCACATCGCTATCAAACTAAACAAGTGTATCTTTAAAACAAAAAACGCTATTCTTTTTGTAGAAATATACAGAAAGGATGGTGTTTTGTATGGATTCATCGGTTCAAGGTGAGGTTCATTTGCTCACCAAAGTACTGCAGCGATATCTAGCTTCAAATATTCTTCAACAACTTGCACAAAATATAGGTTTTGGAAACAGTGAAAGTTATTATGGCGCACAAGATTTAACAGTTTTATAATTTTACAACTATTCACTGGGCTATACCCCTACATGCACCTTGAGGCAGGGGTCTTCTTGGCTAAAATGATAAAGTCAGAGCATGCTTTGAACAGTCAGCATTATAGAGGTATAACAGACGACATTCATTTTAAAATCATATAATCGGATTCACTTTTATCTTTAATGTTGAAATACAAAAATAAACAGGGTCAGAAAAATAATAGATAAAACTTATCTGCATAATTTTTCCTAACCAAATTTTATATTTATTAATATTTAAAGACAACCTTTATAATCGAATATACATATCGAATAATATAATTAACTATTCTGAATCCTTTTGATAAATATGTTATAGCAGTCACCTTTTATTACCTAATGTGTTAATATATTTATATACAATTTATTAAATGTATTTGATAGGGGTGGAAATATGATTAAACTCAAGAAATTATCTACATTATTACTTGCAAGCGCTTTATTGATACTACCTACAAGTGCAAGTGCAGCAAATCTGTATGGTGTTGTGAGTAATAAATGGGATGGAATTGGCACTATTCAGGAAGCTGTAGGTATCGATGGGGATACTATTTTTGTTGGTAATTCTACTGATTTAGCTGTATTAAGCACTGAATCTGGTGGATCAATGGTTTCACATGAAAAGAACAAACCTTCTTTTCCTACAAAAGGCATTGTAAAAACATCTGATGGTAACTTTTTTATTGCGGGTACATCAGGAAAATGGAAAGTTGTAGATTCATCTGCAGGTTTAGTTGAACAAGGGCAACTATCGGATAAACGTAATCCGAGATTTGTTAAGAAACTATTGGATGGAAGGCTTTTATTAGTTTACGATAAAGGTTATTATACTATCCTTGATGGTGATTCTTATGGCGTAACACGAACAGGAAAATGGCCAAATGATTGGAATATTAACGATTCAATTCAGTTATGTGGACACCTGATCTTGATGGTAGGTGATAAAGGGAAATATCAAGTCATGTCACTAACAAATGGAAACGTCATCAACTTTGGGGATTGGGGATCAACAAAACATGATATTAAGTCAATTGACAGACTTTCTGATGGTACTATAATAGCTGTTGGAGAGGGTGCAAAATTCGCACTTTTTAATAAAGAAGGGGAAAAGATTGAGAGTTCAGAACTGACTGATCAAGAAAGTAAAAATTATAAATGGAATAAAGTGGTGGCCCTCAAGGATAAACATGCAATAGTAATTAGTTCCACTGGTCAGATGCTTTTGGTTCAGATTGATGGAAATAATAAAATTTCTGTTAAAGCAAAAACAAAATTAAATAATTATACTTCTAACGGCACTGTAGTAAAAATTAAAGAGAATCAAGTATTCGTTACCCTTGCTAGTGGTCGATATATGGTTTATCAAGCAGATTTATAAAAATTCGAATTCAATAGTAAAACATTTGAAATACAACAACTGTATTATTTATATAATCTAATTAAAACATAAAAATAACCAGGGGGATTATTTTGAAAAAAATATACTTATTTGTTGGTTTTTTGATGGGGTTTATAGTATTTAATTTGGATGGTATTAAAGTTGAAGCTGCTGAGTTAAATGTAGAACAAATAAAACATTTAGAGTCTTTAGGTTTCACTAAAGAAGAAATTTCGGACATGCCTGAAATGGAAATAATGAAAAACTTAGAAATTGATGGCCAAGTTGTAGCTACCAAAGAAAAGTTTATTAAAGTTACTGAAAATGGAGTTAATAATTCAAGTAAAGAAATTGAAATTGATAAGAACACGTATTTAAATGAAGTTCAACTAGAAGAAGCAAATAGAGTACAAAAAAGCAATGGTGTGGCAAAACTTTCTAGCGATACGAATACCACATCTTATAAAAAGGTTACAACTAATATTGTCTCTTTAAAAGCAAAACAAAAGTACAGGGTAAAAACTTCAATAGAATGGAGTGTTATGCCTAGTAATAGAAAAATAGATGTTATAGGTACAGGTGTTAACAGTTCTTTTTGGGCTCCTTCTCCAGGATCACAATATGGACAACAAAAATGGAAACTAAAGTATGATTGTAATAAAACTAAATCTAAGAATGCAACTTATACCAAGGACAGCAACAAATGGTCAAAAGGCCCTTCTGGCTATGCTTTAAATATTGATTTACCTAATAATGTTACTAAATCCTATGCTTGTTATAACGAAAAAGTACTAACTTTATCCGCATTCTCTTATTATACAGTTGATAAATTAGCATCTACTACCCAGATAGATGCTTATGGTAAGTACTTGCATCAAGAAACAACATTCCAAGTTTCTCCGTCTATATCGTTTTCACCTCTTACGTTTGGAGTTTCAGCTAGTCAATCTGATAAATTTACAGAAACTACTACACATGCACAAGTGAAATTCTAAAAACTTTTAAAAAGATTAGCATATATTGCAAGGAGTACGAGGTACAGCTCCTATAGAAAACAGAATGAAAGAAGTACGAAAATCTAGTTAACTTTCTGAACAAAGTTTTAGTTTTGTTTCAAATACTTAACTGAATTTGAAACAAAACTAAATAATAAAAAAAGAGAGCTATGCTCTCTTTTTTAGTGCCCAGAAAAACCTTATTAAATTTGGAGTATAACTAAAATGTAATTTAATTCTACATAAGTAACAAAAGATATTCATGAAGGATCTACTTTCTCGTCTAAATTGTTTAGAGATCCATGTCTTTGTACTTAGGGGTAGTGAAAATTCTTAAGTTGATGGGCATGTATAGTGCCCCCTATTATTAGATTCTCCAAAATAAATATCAAATCAATTATTTGTTGCGTCCCTTTTACAATTTACATCTCCCATGTCTTCTACTACAAATGTATTCTTTACAGTACCATTAGGTATACCAAGAGCTCTATTTGTATTGATAATAGTCCCTCTTGGAAATCTAGTCCAGAGTAAACAAGGCTCATATAGATGGATGTACTGCAGCAGTATTATATTGACGCGGTGTTTGTGAATCCCTTAGGAAATACAAATGTTAAAATTTGCGTGCTACTCCCTATATTAAAACCCTATAAATGTTAATATATATTATATATGGTATATATTCGCTTTATGAAAAAGGGGGAATATTATGACTGAAACAAACAAATCTTCAGGAATCTATTTAAAAGAAGCTGTGAAATTTTCTATTATAATCCCTGCACACAATGAGGAAAAGTATATTAGAAAATGTTTAGATTCGATTGCAAAAGCATCAGAAGCATATAAAGATCAAACGGAAGTTATAGTTGCTTTAAATCGTTGCACAGATAAAACAGAAGAAATAGCAAAGTCTTATAACTGTATTATATTAAACAACAACGATAAAAACTTATCCAAAATTCGAAATGCAGGAGCCGAAATAGCCAGTGGAGAAATAATCATTACTATAGACGCTGATACCCTAATGACAGAATCTATGTTGTCTAATGTAGATAAATATTTAGCTTCAGGTAAATACATTGGCGGTGGGGTAACTGGGAAGTTTGAAAGAATATCTTTAGGAATATTCGTTTCCGCAATGTTAAAAATAATCCCCTTACTTTTAATGTATGGAGCTGTAACTGTAGGGATTTTTTTGTGCTATAGAAAAGACTTTATGGCAATCAATGGATTTAATGAAAATATGCTTATGGCAGAAGATGCAGATTTTGCTAAACGATTAAAAAAATGGGGGAAACAAAATAATAAGAAATTCGGTACCATTAAAAATGGAATGATAACTTCATGCAGAAGATTTGATATATATGGTGATTGGGCTTTACTTAAAAATCCAAAAATAATCTTAGCCTATCTAAGAGGAAATGATAAAAAATACGCAGATAAAACATATTATGATAACCAAGAAAGATAAAGGCGGAGAATAACAAACAAATCATCGTCAAGTGAACTAGTAAACTAAAATAAATAAAATTCAGCCAAACTAAAAGAATCTTATTTATTTAGGATTCTTTTAGTTTGGTTGAGTGTAGATCATTAACCATATGCTGAAGGTATCAAAAATAAAGGTGTGAAAGAATTATGAAACAGTACGCTAATGCTGAAGAATTAATTAAATCAATCGATAAAGCTTATAAGAAATTTATTGAAGAATTTAAGGTGATTCCTGAAAATTTGAGGGGTAAACGTATCTCTGAAGTGGACAAAACTCCTTCTGAAATCCTTTCTTATCAATTGGGGTGGATTAACTTGTTATTATCATGGGAAAAAGACGAACAATGTGGACTTGACGTACAAACACCTACTCCGGACTACAAATGGAATAACTTAGGTGGGCTTTATCAATCTTTTTATGAGCAATACGGTAAGTTAACCTTAAAACAGCAAGAGGAAGAATTAACAAAGTTAGTTCAAATGTTAATTGATTGGATAAACAATCTTTCTGAAGTAGAATTATTTCAACCAGAACAAAGAAAATGGGCCACAACAAAAGCAAAGTGGCCTATTTGGAAATGGATGCATATCAATACGGTTGCTCCATTTACGAATTTCAGAACTAAAATACGAAAATGGAAAAAAACAGTCTTATAAGTGATTTAAGCAAAGTAGATATCCAGACATTTAGACGAAAGATAATAAAGTCTATTTCTTATATATGGGTTAGCTTCAGAAAAATGTGGATTTACAACGTTAAGGAAATTCTAATATAAAAAAGCCTAACTTCTCAATTTAATGTGAAGAAATAGGCTTTTTTTATTTAGTGATGAAACCCATTATCACATTTCGTATCATGTGGTATAGGCCCATCCAGGGAATCCAGAAAGGCAACAGTCTGTTTGAGGTTTCTCAAAAATAAATGCGCAAGATCCATGGAAAATCCATTTCGAACCACAACTCGCATAATTGTCACCGCTTCCATATCTGGAGGCAATGGATAGGCGGGTACTTGCCAACCGAACACACGCAATTGTCGAGATAAATCATAAAGATTCCAGTTTGATGTGTAGCCATCTTTCAGTCGCCAAGCGAAAACCGGAATATCCGACCCATCGGACAAAAGTTCAAACGGTTCCATCTTCTGAATGGCCTTGCTTAGAAAAAGAGCGACTTTCTGAGAAGCCTTTTGGACATCATAGTACCCACTTTTCCCTAAACGCAAGTAATTGTAATATTGCAGGAGCACTTGTGCGCCAGGACGAGAGAAATTCAGGGCAAAGGTCGGCATATTCCCGCCCAAATAGGAAACGCGAAAGATTAGATCCTCAGGGAGATCTTCAGCTTCCCGCCAAATTATCCAACCCAACCCAGGATAGACTAATCCATATTTATGTCCGGATACATTGATGGACTTTACCCTTGGTAATTGAAAATCCCAGACTAAATCTGGTTGAAGAAACGGTGCTATAAATCCTCCCGAAGCTGCATCCACATGCATGGGAATGTCAAGACCAGTCTTCGCCTGTAAATCATCCAATGCTTTCGCAATTGCAGCAACCGGTTCGTAAAGACCGGTATAAGTCTCACCGAGAATCGGTACCACACCAATCGTATTTTCATCCACGGCTGCGAGGACCCCCTGAGGATCCAATTGAGGATGTTCAGGGCTAATCTTCACATAGCGTGGTTCAATCTCCCAATAATTCGCGAATTTTTCCCAAACGACCTGAACAGCAGAACTAAACACAATATTAGGACGATCCACCGGCTTCCCTTCGCTTTTACGTGCATTTTGCCATCGTCGCTTTAAAGCAAGCCCACCGAGCATACATGCTTCTGACGATCCAGTTGTTGAAACGCCCATAGTCGTAAGGGGGCTTGGCGAATGCCAGAGGTTGGCTAAGATACGGACACACCGCTCCTCAATTTCAGCTGTCTGTGGATATTCGTCCTTGTCAATCATGTTCTTGTCGAATGATTTTGCATATAATTTCTCTGCGGCAGGCTCCATCCATGTACTAACGAATGTTGCAAGATTCAGGCGGGCGTTGCCATCAAGAGCAATTTCATCATGGACAATCTGATACGCTGTTTCTGGTAGCATGCCTTCATGAGACATATGAAAGCGTGGAACGACGGATTCTCCTTCGCGGGCAAACAGAGGATTTACAGAAAATTCGTGAGGCAGCTCTTTTTGAATGTGATGCGGTAGAGACAGTGGATTATCTGGCATGATCTCTTTTCCTTCGTATGCATCGTTTTGAACCGCTGCTTTTCGATCCCGTGGCATATAAGCACCCCTTAATTAATTGTTTAATAAACATATTATTTACAAAAAATCATTTGTTAAACCAAGGGGACAATTCTATTGAACGACTTAACACACTACCTACTTTAGCTTGGTTTTCGCAACTTCGGCAAGTGAGGGGCGATAGAACGTTGAAGATTTTACGGTTGCAACGTTTTTCTGCAACCAAGCTCATATCTTTAGTTTTCGAATAGCAATCTGTACAAGTAAATGATAGTAAACATGTTGGCCTATGCCAATTGACATACATAAACCGTTACTTCACTATCTATTACTTTTAAAAACAAAAAGAAGAAGACCATCCGTCAGTCCCATAAGCGTGTTCATCATAAAGAGCTTGAATCAGTTCTTTTACCTCGCATTTGAATCAGGATGATTGATTTAGTGTATCAATTAAAAGATAATGCAAAAATGTTTTTTATGGTTACTATTATATATGCCGTTTCTTTCACTGCAGTGGGGACTTGTATGGGATTAGGAAATTCATCCATAGCTGAATCGGATAGCCCTTTTGCATTTTCTTATCACTCTTATAATAATAACCATTTAGAAAAAGAACATTTTAAAAAAAATAGAAAGCGAACTCCATGGTGGTGAGTTTAATTTCAAACAGGTGACTTATTCAATAAAATAAATTCAAGATACTCTCTATAACAGTAATATATTATCAACCGTTATAAAATTAAGTGATTATAATAAGTTAGCTAAGGCATTTGGTTTTGAAAAAGAAAGCTTAAAAAATGAAAATGATAGTCTTGTCATACCTTCAAAAAAAGTTGCTAATTCAAAATCGAATCAAAATAGCTTTCAATTGTTGTATAGAGATATAAAAAAAGATATGCATGTAAATAAAATATTTACTCTGAAAGAATTACAAGATACAAGAGTAACGATAATTATTGTACCAGACGCTGTATATAATCAAATGATAGTGGATCCAGAGAATTATTATTTTGAATACATTATTAATGGTTTTATTGTGAAAGATTGGGAGAAAACAAAAAAAGTTGCGGAAAATATTGTAGCTGCTTTTCATAAGGATAATAAAGGTATAAATGAGCATATAATAGACAACGAAAAATATACATTTTCGACTTTAATTCTTACATGGATAGGGATGAAACAAGGTTTTGGACTTGCATCCATTATGAGTGTATTAATAGGCATTGTTTTCTTTACATTTGCTGCAAGTTTTTTATATTTCCGATTATACACAGACTTAGAACGAAATCAGCAGCAATATAAAATGATAGTAAAAGTTGGTTTAAGTAAACTCGAATTAAAGAAAATTGTGTCACGTCAACTTGTATTACTATTCTTTTTACCCATTGTAATAGCAATTACACATAGTGTCGTAGCTTTTATGGCCTTGCAAAAGTTAGCTGATTTTTCAGTCTTGGGTAGTTCCGTTATAGTATTGGTTTGTTTCTTAGTTTTACAAATTATATACTTCTACTTTGTTCGTGCTCAATATTTGAAAAAATGTATAAAACAATCATTTAATTCAATTCAAAAAAATAAAAATAAGGAGAATATAGAATGAAAAAAAGTTTTGGGTTATTAATAGTAGCTGGTATTTCGATTACCGTGTTAGGAGCCTGTTCATTATTTAGTACAAAAGACTCTCCAGCAAATGGAATTTCAATAGAAGTAGGAGCGATAAACGAACAAACAAGAAGCTCTATAATTGACTCATACAAAGATATAACAAGCTCACAAGACCTATATCAATTAAAAGAAGGGACGATAATAATAACAAGCTCGACATAAAGCTACCGACTAATTTGGGGGATTCTATGGATACTGCTACTAGTAATTTACTACTTATTAGTAGAACAACTGCTGAAAAAATGAATAAAAAGGGGCTTATACGCGAAAGAGATAATAACGAGGGGCTTACATCATCAGTCCCTATTGGTTCGTTACCAAAAATAGAAAAAGATGAAACTATCTTATTTGCAAATAAAGAATATAAAGACTTGAAAAAACTAACATTTGATCAGAAAAAAATGAATGTTCAATATGAAGGGGATGTATGGCTATCTCCGCATCGTGGTGGATCCAATGTAATCCTATTAATTGTAGAGGATACATTATTCAAAGAAATAAATGGGAAAGAAAAAACTAGACAGATTCTATTTTTTAATAAATCTTTTGGAAATCTTAATTTAGTCAATCAAGGGAAAGCACCAGAATTAAGTAAGGAAATAGCTAAAGTGAATACGACGTTAGGTACTGAGGACAAGAGAGCCGTGAATTTTATAAATATTACAGAAAAGTAAAAAAGTCTATATGGGTAGAATCGCATCACCATTAAATTAAGAAAAACAAATCTAACTATTAACGACTCGAAGTGATGAAAATAACACTTATACCCTAAGTAATTTTTGATATTTATTGATATAGAATCCTTATTATTAGGATTCTATTTTTTGTATCAAAAATCTATAAAGAAAAAAGGGAAAATCGGCGAAAACGAACTAAAAGGTATTTTAAATGTATTTTTTCAAAACACCACTTATTAATGATAACGTTTGCTAAATATATGCGCTTCTTAAGCTTGTAAGAAGCTTACAAACCTCCTTCTTCCAATGCAACTTAAGCGTAAATTAATTTTTTTTATAAATATGGAACAATGTCATTACTTACACTGTCTATTAAACGTTAAAACATTTTTTTATTTAATAAATTAAGAAAGGAATCATCATTTTTAACTAAGGGAGAAGATTGAATTGAAAAAATTATGGATGCTGCTTTTCTTTTGTTTTGCAGTTATCTTGGTAGGATGTAATAAAAACGAATCGCCAAAACAAGCATTTGAAGAATATATAAATTTATGGAATGATAGAAAATTTGCAAATATGTATGATTATTTATCAGATCATGCAAAAAAAACGATTTCTAAAAAAGAATTCACAGAAAAATATCAAAAAATCTATGAGGGGATTGGAGCTAAGAATTTAAAAGTTAAAATGAAAGGAGAGAATGCTAAAGATAAAGAAGTTTTTCTTTTTGAAGTTAAGATGGATACGGATGGAGGACCAGCTTCATTTATCCATGAAGCAAAACTTGTGAAAGAAAAAGAATCTTGGAAAATAGATTGGAAACCAGATTTCATTTTTCCAGGTATGAAAAAAGATTATAAAGTACGTATGCAAATAGAACAAGGAAAACGTGGGGAAATATACGATCGAAATGGGAAAGGTCTAGCAACGAATGGTAAAGCGACTGAGGTTGGGATTATTCCAGAGAAGTTAGGTGAAACGGCGGCGCAAACAAAAGAAATAGTTGCACAATTACTTGATATGTCTACGGAAGAGGTCGAACAGAAACTCACAGCGAAATGGATAAAACCAGACTCCTTTGTACCAATTGGTATTTTAAAAGAGGGAACTAGACAGAATGATTATATTGAATTAGAAGGAGTTTCATCTCGACCAGTAAATATTCGGACGTATCCATTAGGTGAAGCAGCGGCACACTTAACGGGATATATAGGAAAGGTGAATGCAGAAGAGCTAAAATCGCTTCAAAAAAAAGGTTATCAAGCAGATGAATTAATGGGTAAGACCGGTTTAGAGAAAGTATTAGAGAAAAAATTGCGTGGTGAAAAGGGTGGACGCGTATTTATAGAAGATGAGAGTGGAAAAGAGATTAAAAACGTAGCAAAAAAAGAAGCGAAGGCAGGGGAAAATGTTACGTTAACAATTGATGCTGCAATTCAAGAAAAAATCTATAATGAGATGAAAAATGAAGCAGGCTCTAGTGCAGCGGTCAATCCTAAAACAGGTGAAACAATCGCGCTTGTAAGTAGCCCTGCTTATAATCCAAATACAATAGTTAGAGGAGCATCAAAGGTCCAACGAGAAGCATGGAATAACGACTCGAAACTACCAATGATGAATCGCTTCACACAAGCATTTGTACCAGGTTCCGTATTTAAAACGATTACGGGTGCAATTGGTTTGGAAACAAACACAATAAAACCTAAGGAAGAATTTAATATTCAAGGATTAAAGTGGACAAAAGATTCCTCTTGGGGGAATTATTATGTAACACGTGTGAAGGATGCAAGTCCAATTGATTTTGACAAGGCAATGAAGTACTCTGATAATATTTATTTTGCTCAACAAGCTTTGAAAATGGGAAAAGATAAGTATGTAAACGAATTTAAGAAATACGGATTTCATGAAAAATTACCAATTGAATATGAATTTCCTATTTCAATCATTGCAAGAGACGGGATAAAAAATGATATTCAATTAGCAGACACGGGATATGGACAAGGACAAGTATTAATGACACCACTTCATTTAGCACTAACATATGCACCGATTGTGAATGAAGGAAATATCCCGTCGCCTCATCTATTAAAAGAAACAAAGGTAGCGGGAAATTGGAAAGAAAATGTGGTTTCTAAAAAGAATCAAGACATAGTAAAGAGTGCATTAATAAAAGTCATTAATGACTCTGATGGCGCAGGGAGAGTTGCAAAGGTTGATGGTATAACTCTTGCTGGTAAAACTGGTACTGCAGAACTGAAAGAGTCAAAAGAAGCAGACGGAAAAGAATTGGGATGGTTTGCAGCTTTTGATGCAAATGAGCCAGACATGATTGTAACCATGATGATTGAAGATGTAAAAGGAAGAGGAGGGAGCAATGTTCCAGGCGAAAAAGTAAAACATGTTTTTCAGAGATAATACCTTATTATAAGGTGAAATCTTCTAGTAAATTCACTATATGTTTGCTTAGCTCAAAGGTATAAATTGTGTGAAATATAGAACAAATATATTTAAAAAAGCATTCTTGCTAATCGAGAATGCTTTTTTACTGTGGTTAGAGAAAGTTGAGAACTCATCATTATTTGACATTGCTAATAGTAAATAGAAGAGTAAAACAAATTGAAATGGACAAGTTTTAAAATTGAACAAAACAGTTATTTAGTAAAACATAAATAGAGCACACAAATAAGCATGCTCTAAGAAAAAATGTGATATAAGTGGAGTGTTGCGTGAAATGCACAAATAATAATCAGATTTTTATGAGTGTATTTTTAACATTGTATGCTTTACTTGTTTTTTAGGAGCCTGTCATGTAAGAGAATTTTTCTATAAAAAAAGATAAACAATGGAACAAATGAAACTTGTATCTTGTCTATATATTGAAACCATAATAAAAGTGAGGGTAGTTTTACGTTTATTCAAATAAGTTTGAGGTGTGGAAATGGAACAGACGTTTATTGAAAAGTGTAATCATGATGAGCTGGACGATGTTATAAAAGACTATTGGCAAGATGTATGGAATTATTCATTTATTATTACGAGAGATCCACACTTATCAGATGATATTACGCAAGATGTATTTATAAAGGTATTTAAAAATTGGAATTCATTTCGAAAGGAGTCATCTATTAAAACGTGGATATTAAAAATTACAAGAAATACTGCAATAAACTATTTGAAATCATCTTATTTTAAAAGAATATCTTTAATAGGTTTTTTTAGTGACGATAAGCAATCCCAGTCGGCAGAACAAGAATTTTTTAAGCAAGAAGAAATGAATGATGTGTGGAAGGTTGTATTAAAGCTACCAAAAAAGCACCGTGAAATAATAATATTGGATGCAAAATATGAATTATCTTATGAAGAAATGGCTGAAACGTTAGGAGTATCCATTGGAACTGTAAAATCTAGATTAAGCCGAGCAAGAAGTAAGGTTTCAAAATTAATAGGGGAGGGTAGTAGTGATGAAAAGTAAAAAAAATCCTGACTGGTATAGTAAATTAAAGAACGGCCCAATGGAACACCGTAAAGATGAAGATGAATATGTTTATAAAATAAAGCAATCTATATATGAAAGTAATGAGGTAGGTTCTCCAAAACATACAAGACCATTTCGTAAAAAAGCATTGCCAATTGTAGTGGTTTTAGCTTGTACATTTTTATTTTTTATTGTTCAACAACCTTGGCTTGATGATAATAAATCACCGGTACAAAGTAGTACACAAATTAAGCCTAAAACAAAAGATGAGTCTGCTCAAGATCCATCATTAAAACAATTTATGAATGAACTATATCTAAGTACGAGCTCAAAAAATGAAAATGACCTGTACAAAGCGTTAAATGATGAAGTTCTATTTAAAGGGAAGAGTTATAAGAAGGATGAATTGAAGTTTGATGAAGATATTTTTCATGAGTTGCAAGTCGCTCTTACAATGGGGGGAGAGTTTGCAAATGATACAAAACAAGTATACAAAGTACCAAGTGGTTTGACAGAAAGTAACCAACCAAAGCAAGCTCATTTTATTTATGCAACGGTTACTGGAAATAAAACAAAAATTTTAGCTGAACCAAAGCGAGAATCACAAGTTTTATATGAAGTATCAAATGAAATGGTAAAAGCTTGGATTCCAGAAAAAGTACAGAATGATGGATATATAAAAATATCGACAATTAACGGTAATACTGGATATGTACAAAAAGAGTATGTTTTAACTGATATTAAATATTCATTTATGCTTGAAAAGAATAATGAAGGTATATGGAAAATTATTAATATAGATTCTATATGGTAAAAGAGGAAGGTTCACTTTAATGAACCTTCCTCTTTGTTTATATTTTCTTTTTGAAGAGTATTCCAGGACTTTAATATTTCTGATGTAACGAGAGCAGCAATGTTTTTTTCTGAATTACTACCAGGAATAACGACAGAAACTGCAATTTGCGGATCTTCGGTAGGAGCATATGCAATGAAAAGAGAATGATTTATCATTCTTTCTTGCTCATTCGGAAAACCTGTAATACCTGTTTTACCCGCGACGTCAAAGGGCAACTTTTTAATCTCCTCTATATTTTGACTCATTCCTCCTTGCACGACACTCCAATAGTTCATTGGATAACGATTTGAACTTTCTAAAATTGGTTTAAAATTTTTTGTTTCCTTACCATCTTGACCGATAATAGCACTTACGATTTGAGGTTTATATTTATCACCTTTACTTGCCAAAGTTGCTGCATATTGAGCAAGTTGAAGAGGAGTATGCACTTCATTTCCTCCCCAAGAGGCATTTAATAAAGCGGAGATTCCATTTTCAAAATTATTAGAAGGATGGAATTCATATTGTCCGTCTTCTTCAAAGGGTAAATCAATCCCAGTTTTAGAACGTAGGCCAAACTGCATTAAATAATCAGTCCATATATGTGCTACTTTTTCTATATTTCCATTATTTTGGTTGAACAAGGGTAGAGCTACTTTTGCTGTCATAAATGTGTTAGATGAATTAATAATAGCCTGCCTCGGTGTAATCTCACCTGTGGGCGTTCCAGGTGCATTCGTAATGTTATTTTGATTATCATACTCAAAAGTACCTTTATCTAAATACGTATCTTCAGGTTGAAAAAGTTTTTCGTTTAATCCAATTAAAATAGTAAGTGGCTTTATAGTAGAAGCCATATTTACATAAGATTCACCATACTTTAATTTTTGAATTGCTTTATTTTGCGAAAGTGATTTTAAGTTATCTATTTTAGTTGATACATGAGTATGTAATATATTTGGATCAAAAACTGCTGAGTTGGCCATAGTTAAAATTGCGCCAGTTTTTGCATCACTCACTACAGCATAACCACCTTTAGCATCAGGTGTTTTCTTAATTTGAGATCTTAATGCTTCCTCTGTTTTTTGCTGCAATTCAGTGTCTAAAGCTAGCCGGACATCTTTTCCTTTTTGTACTTTTTGAATGTTCCATAAGAACTTTTTATTATTCAATTTAAAAATAAGAGTTTTACCTGGTTTTCCTTTTAAATCATTTTCATATTGCAACTCAATCCCGCTTTTTCCAACAGCTATATGCTTTGAATTAAGGTCATGTTCTATATACCCAATTACTTGTGAACCAGTTTCGTGTTTAGGATAATATCGAATCAATTCATCTTTGATTATTACATTATTGGGTTTGTTTTTGTTTATGAATGCAAGTTCATTCTCAGTTATGTCAGAGTATAACGGTATATCATTCATAGTCTTATTTTTACAAGATTGTTGTAATTGCGATTTTATAGCCTCTGTAGAAATATCATGCTGAAACTCGTTTGAAAATTGATTGAAAAAAGCTAATGTGTTTGATGTATCTTGATTCGATAAATTTTCATAATTAGAAGTGCAATAAAGAGACTTAACTTTCTTATTTGTAGCTAGTATTACACCATTTTGATCAAAGATTTTTCCTCTTTCGGCTGAAGAAGTTGCGATAGTAACTGAAATGAAGTTGATTTTAAATAAAATTAGTAAAATCAAACCTAGAATAGAAAGAACCGCAAAAAATCTCCATTTTTTTATTTTTATATGTAACATAAAACCCTCCCTTTTGTAGCCTATTTCATCTTATAGTTAATTATTTTTTTTGTAAATGTGGAACAACTTTATTATTTAGGTTGTCTATTAAGTATTACAGCATGAAGAAAGGAATAATCAGTATGAAAAGTTACTAGCAAGCCTATGTGTAAAATATAATATGAGTCACATTGCAAGCGACAAAAAACTAGAGAGAAAAGGAAGGGAGATTTATCAATTACGCGGCTATACCAAAAGGAATGGATGCTTACAAAGATTTAGGAAAAAAGATAAGACATTATTTATAATCGAATAATGGTTTCTAATATATAGGGAACGTTTAAGTATTAGTGAGAAGTTCCGGAAGAATTATATGGAGGATTTATGAAAGAACAAAAAGGAAAGAAACAGAAGACATATATATCTATTCGATTAAATATAATGTTCCTTTTCATATTTTTACTATTCTCAGCTATTATTATGCAGCTAGGGAAAGTACAAATCGTTGAGGGAGAGGCTTATAAGAACCAAGTGGAAAACAGTCAAAATGCAACAACTAGCATTCCAGTTCCGCGTGGACAAATTTTAGATCGAGAAGGGAAAACAGTCGTTAATAATAAATCTCTTCGCACGATTACGTATACAAGGGTAAAGGGGATTACGGGTGAAGATATTTTAAAAACAGCAAAGGACTTGGCGAAAGTACTTGAAATGCCCGAACAAGATATAAATAAGTTAACCGATATTGATAAAAAGGATTTCTGGATGCAGTTAAATACGAAACGTACGGAGACAAAGATTACTAAAAAAGATATAGAAACGTTTAAAGAAAAGGGAATTGAGGGAAAAGAGTTAGATAAAAAAATTGAAGATTTAAGACGAAGTCGCGTTACAGAAGCTGAATTGGCAGAATTAACAACACAAGACTTAAAGGTATTAGCTATTAAAAGTAAAATGAGTTCAGGTTATCAACTGACACCACAAATTATTAAAAAAGATGTAACAGATGAAGAGTATGCGCGGATAAGTGAAAAACTTGCGGATTTTCCAGGGGTAGATGCAACTGTTGATTGGGAACGTAATTATGTAAATGGTAATTTATTTCGTTCTGTATTAGGAAATATTACGAGTAGTGAAGAAGGATTACCGAAAGAAAATTTAGATTCTTATTTGGTACGTGGATATAACCGTAATGATCGTGTCGGAAAAAGTTATATTGAACAACGATATGAAGATGTATTACACGGCACAAAAGAAGAAGTGAAAAATATTACAGATAAATCAGGAAACATTATAAACACAGAAATCATCTCTAAAGGAAAAAGTGGTAATAGTTTAACATTAACGATTGATATGGAATTACAAAAGAAAGTGGAAGAAAGTATAGAGAAAAACTTGAGAGCTTTTAAGAGCTCAGAGCCACTGTTAGACCGAGCTTTTGTTGTCATGACGAATCCAAATAACGGACAGATTTTGTCTATGGCAGGCAAAAAGATTGTAGAAAAGGAAGGGGGAATAGAGATTGAGGATTTGGCATTAGGTAACATGACAACTTCGTACGAGCTAGGTTCAGCTGTAAAAGGTGCCACTTTATTAACTGGATATGAGACAGGAGCAATACAGCCAGGAGATCAATTTTATGATGCGCCGATGAAATTTAAAGGTACACAAGCTAAGAAATCGTGGAATGTATCTGGATTTGGTAATATTAATGATTTACGAGCTCTACAAGTATCTTCGAATGTATACATGTTTCAGACAGCTTTAAAAATTGCGGGAGTTAATTACGTACCAAATGGATCGTTGGATATTAAACAAGGGGCATTTGATACGATGCGCTATTATTTTAAACAATTTGGTTTAGGTGTCCCAACAGGTATTGATTTACCGAACGAAATAATTGGACAAACTAGAAAAGTAGATAGTCAACCTGGATTTTTACTAGACTTTTCCATCGGTCAGTATGATACGTATACGCCGTTGCAATTGGCACAATATATTTCAACGATTGCGAATGGTGGATATAGAATGCAACCTCAAATTGTACAAGAAATACGAGAACAATCAATAAAAGAAGAGGTTGGCAAAGTTATACGCTCCATAGAGCCTGTCGTATTAAATCGAGTTGATATGAAGACAGAACATATTGATCGGATAAAAGAAGGGTTTAGATGGGTATTCCAAGAAGGTGATGGAACTGGCGTAAAGCATTTCAAAAATGCTCCATATAAACCAGCAGGAAAGACAGGGACAGCCCAAACTGTGTATGGTGGAGATGATCCAATTGGTAGAAATGCAAAAGGAGAACGTATGGAATGTTACAACTTAACGTTAGTTGGATACGCTCCATATGATAATCCAGAAGTAGCATTCTCAGTAGTAGTTCCGTGGCTTCATAATGATAAAAGTGGAATTAATTCTATAATTGGAAAGGAAGTTTTAGATGCATATTTTGATTTAAAACAGCAACGTATACATGGTGAGGGTGCTAGTACAGATAGTCCTAATCAAAATTAGTGAAATTTGATTACTTTTCTCAGGGGAAGAGACCCTATTTTATATAAAGCATTTATAAGTAAAAAGATGAGGTGTGAAATAAGGGGTAGCGTCGATCATAGTTGCTACTCTTTATTTTGTTAATAACACCGATATTAGTTATAAAGTTTTTTAAGATAATGGAACAAATTTATTTCGGTGATTGTCTATTATATGTAAGTAAAAAAAGTGTTAAGAACTTGAAAGGAATGATGATTTTGAAAAACAAGAGGATGCTAAAAATAGGAATATGCGTTGGTATATTAGGTTTAAGTCTTACAAGCCTAGAAGCTTTTACAGGAGGATCACTGCAAGTTGAAGCGAAAGAAAAGAAAGGACAAATAAAACATAAAAATCAGGCGACGCATAAAGAGTTCTCTCAACTTGAGAAAAAATTTGATGCTCGATTAGGTGTATATGCGATTGATACTGGTACCAATCAAACAATTTCTTATCGACCTAACGAAAGATTTGCCTTTGCATCAACTTACAAGGCTTTAGCGGCAGGGGTATTACTGCAACAAAACTCTACTAAGAAATTAGATGAAGTTATTACTTATAAGAAAGAAGACTTAGTGGATTATTCACCTGTTACAGAGAAACATGTAGATACTGGAATGACAATAGGACAAATTGCGGAGGCTGCTGTTCGTTACAGTGATAATACTGCAGGGAACATTTTATTTCATCAAATAGGCGGACCGAAAGGATATGAAAAAGCGCTTAGACAGATGGGTGATCGGGTTACTATGTCTGATCGCTTTGAAACAGAGTTAAACGAGGCTATTCCAGGAGACATTCGTGACACTAGTACAGCGAAAACAATTGCTACGAATCTTAAAGCTTTTACGGTCGGAAATGCACTTCCAGCTGAAAAACGTAAAATTCTTACAGAGTGGATGAAAGGAAATGCTACAGGAGACAAACTTATTCGTGCAGGCGTGCCAACTGACTGGGTAGTTGCAGATAAATCAGGTGCAGGAAGTTACGGGACACGAAATGATATTGCGATCGTTTGGCCACCAAATAGAGCACCCATTATCATCGCAATTTTATCTAGTAAAGATGAAAAAGGGGCTACCTATGATAATCAACTCATTGCAGAGGCGGCTGAAGTTGTCGTTAATGCTTTTTAGTGATAATCTCTCAATTCTC
The DNA here is from genome assembly GCF_008042405.1 of Bacillus sp. SH7-1. Lineage (NCBI taxonomy): Bacteria > Bacillati > Bacillota > Bacilli > Caryophanales > Bacillaceae > Bacillus > Bacillus sp. SH7-1. The sequence continues at coordinate 93,102 of NZ_QNUD01000019.1, read as the reverse complement.
TATGTAATGTAATTGAAAATATGAACTTGGAAAGCGATTCTTTTTAATGTGAAAAGAATCGCTTTTTTGTATTCCTAATACATTTATAATCCAGGTAACAAAAGAATTAAATATATTATATGTAGTATTACCAATAGCTATACTGGTTAAGATTCCTATGAAGGCGCTTTATCAGTAAGAGAAATATGTAATTATACATATTTCTTTTTTATAATGTTTTTATATGCAAAATCCTTTACATATGCATTATTGATTATATTCAAAATGTCACAGGCCTTGATATGTCTGTAAAAACGTATCAAAACTTTACTTTAAGACACACGGTATATAAATTTTTGATTGGGCAAATTCCTCTTTTTCAGGAAGAGTAAAAACACCTACTATAAAAATTTTCACAACAGAGCCAGATAACGTGATAAAGTATTTATTGCTGTGCATGTAAATATCAAAAAAAGCCTTACAAAATGATGTGGTAATAGTTTAGCTTATACGATTTTAGGAAATTAATAGCATTTTATGACGTTATTATTAACCTAGTTTTCAAGAAATAGAGGTGAATGTAGGATGACTAAACCTTTTAAAAAAAATAGTCGTTATATGGTAGGGTTGGACAGTCTAAGGGGTCTAGCTATACTAGGTGTTATTTTGTATCATATTAATTTTAATTGGATGCCTGGAGGGTTTTTAGGAGTTACAGTATTTTTTGTACTTTCAGGTTATTTAATTACAGATATTCTAGCCATGGAGTGGAAGAGAAATAAGAGAATTGATTTGAAAAAATTCTGGCTTAGTAGGGCAAGAAGATTGCTTCCAGGAATGCTTGTTATGCTCGTTATAACATTGGCATGGATTACGATTTTTCATAGCTCTTTACTTGAAAAGATGCGTGGAGATTCATTAGCAGCATTATTTTATGTTAGTAACTGGTGGTATATTTATCATAAATTATCGTACTTTGATAATTTTAACCAGATTTTGCCATTAAATCATTTTTGGTCGTTAGCAGTCGAGGAACAATTCTATGTTGTCTGGCCGTTTATTATTAGTTTAGGACTTTACTACATAAAAAAACAATCCCGTATGATTTTATTGATTTGTCTAGGAGCATTTGCTTCAGCTTTAGCAATGGCAATTTTGTATGAACCTGGAGTTGATCCGAGCAGAATATATTATGGTACAGATACGAGGGCCTTTTCATTACTTATCGGAGCGGTACTTGCCTTAGTTTGGCCAAGCAATAGGCTTGCTAATAAAATTATCCCGAAGGCGCGTTTCATTCTTGATGTAGTGGGTGGCATTGCTCTTATTATTATTTTGGTTATGTTTTGGAAGACCAATCAATATGATCCATTTCTATACAAGGGAGGAATGGTTCTCTTATCAATTGCAACAGCATTGTTAGTGGCAAATCTAGCTCATCCAGCTAGTCGCATTGCTCAATTTTTACGATTTAGACCTTTACGTTGGATAGGGGTAAGATCGTATGGCATATACCTCTGGCATTATCCAATTCTGACATTAACGACTCCAAAAGTAAATGCAGGGGATTTTTCAATAATAAGAGCAATCCTTCAATTTCTTCTGATAATATTGATTGCGCAAATTTCATGGAAGTTTATCGAAAAACCAATCCGACAAGGTGCGCTCCGGAACATTCAGTTTAAGAACTTAAGACTTCAAAATGTCACTTTAGGTGTTAAGTTAGCTTTAGTTTGTTCATTATTCTTTACGTCAATAGCAGTTTTAGGCTTATTAAATGCTAGTAAGGCTAAGGGGAATTATCAACAAGATAAGGTAGAAGCAGTACAAACACAACCGGCGCCACATCCAGTTGCTGTTTGGGAAAAACCAAATCAAGAAACGCCTCTAAGTCAAGGGGAATCAAAAGAAGCAAATTCTGCACACCCTAAAAATCCACTCACAGTTACTGCGATAGGCGATTCTGTTATGATTGATATTACTCCATATTTAAAAAATACTTTTCCTGATATCAGGATTGATGCGCAAATTGGCCGTCAGCTGTCAAAAGCGATTCCAGTAGTTGAACAGTTAAAAAATGAAGGGAATTTAGGAAACTATGTCATTATCGGATTAGGTACAAATGGAGCCTTTACTACTGAACAACTTGTTTCATTAATAAAATTAATTGGAAACGAACGTAAAATAATATTTATTAATACGAGAGTGCCACGTCCGTGGGAATCAATTGTGAACGAGAGACTGAAAGTAACAGTAACTAAATATCCTAATGTAACTCTAGTTGATTGGTATGCAGCAAGTGCTGGAAAGAAAGACTACTTTGCACCTGATGGTGTGCATTTAACCAATGTAGGTGCAGAAGCATACGCAGTCCTTGTGGCTAAAGCGGTTAATCAATAATTAATTATATTTGATCAAATTCTTTTGCACAGTTAGCTGAAATAAAAAAGATCTATGTTTGAAGAAATAAACTTTTGGCATTTAGCAATATTTCCTGTAATTCATAATACAATGACAAGCGAAGTTTGGTTGAAGACTTCGCTTTTTTGTACGGGACATGAATGGTGTCGATACCTTTTACTATACATATGGCATAACAAAAATGTTGAATTTCTGTGGTTTTAACAAAATGGTTGTCATTTTATATGTTAATAATCCTGTTCTGTAGGGCTCTTTAACGGGCTACTTATATTTTTCTTACAAGATAATGTATTAGTTCAGTTAGTAATCTTTTAAATGATTTTCTATGATTAAGTAAATATTTCATTTGTTAATATTGATGTATGTAATTTTATTATCTTTCGAAAATGTAATGTTGAAATCATGTTTTTGAATTTTTCTTCAAACGAAAACAGATTAAGATTACAGTATTATAAAAATCAATGAGGTGAACAATATGAAAAAATATATGTCATTTTTTAGTCTATTAGTTGTATTTGCAAGTCTATTAGTTGGGTGTGATATTAATCGTATCGTTAAAAATGAATATTACGTTCAAATTACAATGGATTGAAAAGAGGGAGTTTCAAAATCTATGAATGGTAAAGGGGTATGAATATGCATTATCGGGTTTTGATAAGGAAGGTAAGGAAAATGAGTTAGAATTTATTGTACAAAAGAATCTTCGTAAAGAAGCATTTCTACGTGTATATCATTCAGAGAAAAAAGGTGTAACGGCTTGGAAGGAAGTGCAGGAAGACGAGCTTCCTAAGAAAGCAAAAGAAAAACTAGGCGTGAAATAATCATTTATTTGTGATGGTGGATTCTCCTACGTGGAGGGTTCGCCGTTTTTTATTATATGTTATGTTGTAGTTTTTTATATAAAGCATATTAAAAAGTGAGCGTTTCTTTCTGATAAGTTTGGGGATTAATTTACTAAGGACTATGACAAATTTAAGAACAAGAAGAAAAGTATTTGATACTAGAATTCTGGAAGCGCTAGGATAGAAATTAAATGTTTTTGTAAAAAAAGAATTGACTTATATACTAGTTGTAACTAAAATGGTTACATAAAGATGTAATCAAAAAAGTTACATCGAGTGTCTGTTTTTTGAAAAAAATGTGCACAGTTATCTTTTGTTAAAAATCAAAGTTAATCTTTTTTGAAAGGGTTAGTTTTGAAAAATATATTAAGGTAACTCAAAAAAGAACAAGATATAAAAAGATGTACTTATATAAACCAGAAATTTAGCTGAGCTGGATAATAAAAATAAAGGTAGGAGATTTAAATGGAGACGAAACAAGATAACCTTATTTATGTATGGGACGCTTATTGTGGATGGTGCTATGGCTTTTCAGAAAGTATTAAAGGGTTTTACAAAAACCACACTGAAATGCCGTTAACCGTTTTATGTGGAGGTTTATTCTTAGATAATTTACCAATGAAAAATTTCTCATATATAGAAGAGGGAAATAAAAGAATTAATCAACTCACAGGTGCAGAATTTGGTCCTTCATATCAAAAATTGGTGGAAGAAGGTACTTTTAAAATGAATTCGAAAGATGCTGCAATTGGTTTTTCGGCATTACGCTCATTAGCTCCAGACCGTTTGTTAGAATTCACTTCGGCTATGCAAAAAGCGTTTTATTATGAGGGACAAAGTCTAAGTGATCCTGAGACATATCGTAAGATTGCAATCGAGCATGGTTTGGACCCTGAACAAGTATTAGACCGCTTAAACGCTCAAGAAACAGTAATAGATGTCCAAAATGATTTCAATAAAGTTCGACAGCTTGGTGTTAATAGTTATCCTTCATTACTTTTACAAAAGGATAATCAAATTATTCCTATTGGTGGCGGGGTAATGACGCCAGATAAAATCGAAGCACGTTTTAAAAGTTTATATTAAAAAATCTTAAGCTACAGTATATTGCATGTAACGTTTTAAGAAAAACTACTATAAGTAAATGGACTAAACCTTTTTTATAATAGTTGGTTTCAATTTGTATTTAAACAGTCCAATTTTATTATAGGTCATAGTAATAAACATATTATCTTACGCCAACTGACATTTATCTCCCGAATAATTGTTTGTGCTGTCACACTTTCAGGTGAATTGAATAGGGAGTTTCTATTTGTACAAGAAAAAAATGTGTAATTTATTTAATAACTTTAACAAAAGGAGAGAAACATTCTATGTTTAAAACAATCGATACAAATCAAAAAGATATAAAATTGACGGTGTTTAGTTCAGACGAAAAAAGTTTCATGGTCACTGCAACCTTAGTTGAGAAAGCAGGACATGCATTTTTAATAAACTCAAAATTTACTCAGTCTGATTCGAAAGAAATAATTGATTATCTGAAAAAAAATAACTTATCTCTAGATAAAATCTTTATTATTCATGGGGATCCAGACTACTACTTTGGATTAGAGAGCATTAAAGCTGCTTATCCAGAAGCTATAGCGTATGCTACAGAGTCTACGGTTGAACATATTGCTCATTCTGTATTAGGGAAATTGAAAGTTTGGAAAGATGCACTTGGAGAAAATGCACCAAGTAATGTGGTATTACCTCAAGTGTTTAAGGAAAAATCTATTGATTTTCAGGAACTAACATTTGAACTAGTAGGCTTAGACAATTACAGAACTAGCTTATTTAACAGAGAACTGAAATTATTAATTGGTGGTATAGATGTATTTAACGAAATCCATCTATTCTTAGCAGATACTAGTTCAAAAGCAGCGATGGAGGCATGGATTGAGAACTTGAGAGTGTTACAAGCATTACAAGCTGACGTAATTGTACCTAGCCATGGATCAATTGAAAAATCATTAGATAATCAAGCGATTACTGCAACTATGGATTATTTAAGAACTGCAATTCAAGCTTCTGAGGAAAGTAAGAATTCAAACGATTTTGTAGCAAAACTTGATGCAGCATATCCAGGCTATGCAAATAAAGGTGTATTAGAATTAAGTGCAAAAGTTGTAAAAAAAGAAATGCCTTGGGGTTAATGCTATGAATAAATATCAAAAACTATTACATGAAACGTATGTGTTAACTGGCGAAGGAAAATTAGATGCTTTTAAAACGTATTTAAGTGAAAATGTATCTTGGACAGAAGCTGCTGGGTTTCCATATGCGGGCACTTATGTAGGTCCTGATGAAGTAGTTAAAAATGTACATGAACGTCTTGGAACTGAATGGGATAACTATAGCGCTAAAGATGAAATTTATGCTTTTAATAACAATACTGTTATCGTGTATGGAAAATATAGTGGAACGTATAAAGTAACAGGGAAATCATTTGTTGCAGATTTTTGTCATCTTTATGAGTTTGATGAGAACGATAAGGTTAAGAAGTTTATCCAAATTGTAGACAGTGCAATTGTTAATGAGGTATTAAATTAGGATTACTAGTTTCTAATATGCCTCGTATAAGGAGTATTGTTAGGATAAATGTGTTTTCCTAACAATATCTCTTACATCACATTATGGGAAAGAGTTTTCCTGTATCAAGGGTGTTAACGAAGATGAATTATAAAATTAGAAGAGGTAGGTATATATGAAAGTAGAGAAAAATTTAATAGTAATAATTATTTCTGTGTTTATTTTAGGAATTGTGTCGACTTTGATATTTCAAGCTTCAACTGGTAATACCAAAGGCCATTCAATAAAGGGTGAGAATGCTGCATCGGTATCGAGAGATAATGTGACAGAAAAAGAAAAGAATAAAAAGATGGTAGTTGATTTCTATAATGAAGTTTTTAACAAACATAATATCGATATTATCCCTAAATATGTAAGTGAAGATTATAAGCAACATAATCCTTTTGTTGCTGATGGCCGAAAAGCCTTCATGGATTTCTTTAAGGAGGACTTTGTAAAAAATCCAAATTCCTCTGCAGAGATTAAACGTGTAGTAGCTGAAGGAGATACAGTTGCCCTCCATGTACATTCTCGTACTAATTCTCAAGATAAGGGAGTTGCTATAGTGGATATTTTCCGTATAAAGGATGGAAAGATTGTTGAACACTGGGATGTAATTCAAGAAATTCCAAATGAGGCAGCTAATAATAATACGATGTTTTAGGTAGAAGATATCTCTAATAATTGTTTAATTGTTAGAGATATATAGAATCTTGAAATTTAGACAAGTTATGTTTTAAGATGAGTAAAAATAAAGGGATGTCCTAGATATGTTACTAGGGCATCCCTTTTTGTTTTAATAAGATTTAATCTAATATGATGTATAGGGTACTTATTGTATGTATTTTTTATCATTAAATCACTTCATGATTAATGACAATCGCTTATGTCTTGAAAAACTATTCATTTATTTGAAATATAGTTTCATCAGGTCTGGAGAATCCATACAATTTCCTTGCGAACTTTAAAATACCTTCTTCGCTCTCTGTTAAAGTTTTAATATCGTTTTCATAATAACGTCCTATGATTTCTAATTCAGACAATCTTTTCTTTTCTTTATTTAGTGTAATTTGTTTTTCTTGAATCATTTGTTCTTGCTTATAAATGCAGATTTGAATGGAAATAACCATAGGTAGCATAAAAGCAAGTGCTAATAAAAGACGACGTCTTAGCTTTTTATTCGTTTGTAGATTCTTGTTAGAATTAATTTGTATTTTTGAGATGGATTGTTGTGGTAGTGAATTTGGGATACTCCCCATTTTAATGCCTCCATTACCTATGTATAGAATTTAAACTGCTTAAAAGTATTATATATGCTAAATAGATAATTTTGAACTTATATGTGTAAAGAGAAGTTTTATGAAATTTAAATAAAATCCCTATTTAGTTGCAAATAAAAAGCACCATAAAAGGTGCTCAATAACTACCACTGAGTTGATCATGATTATTTTACGTATGTTCCTGATAAATGTGCATTTTTGTATAAAAACTTTATTTTATCAATTTGTAGGTTGATACTGTTCCCAAAACGAAAAGAACCAAGTAAAAAAGTCTTTGTAGTAGGCCTGCAGGTAAGGGGAAAAGAAAAACAAGTGAGATAAGGATTGTTATTACTATTAAGCTTAGTAAACAGAAATATGTCCATTTTCCAGCTTTTTTAAGATTCTTAGCAAAAATAAATAATCCTGGAAATACAGTAAGCATACCTATCCAAACTAGAATAGAATGTCCAATTAGGTTTATATCTGCAGGAATTAATCCTGAAACTATAGTAGAGACTCCTATTATAAGTATAAAAAATGTTGCTATTTTATTAATTTTTGTTTTTTCTAGATGTTGTGAAATATATAGTACTCCAATACAAAATGTTATTCCATTAAGGATAAAGAGTAAATTCATCCAAAAGTGATTAGGGGAGCATATTTCATAAGGCGCTATTTCGTAGGTGAATTCTCCACAGGTTGTTACACCTAGGTCACTCATTGCATGATGCAAATAGTTATAAGGTGCTGTAGAAATGAAAATAAAGAAAGGTTCAATTAAAAAGTATAGGCAAGTTAAAATCCAGCTAAATAAGCCAATTTTATTTGATATATACATTAGATTCGCCCCTTGAAAAAGTATAGTTCCATTATAGATGGTTACATTATCGGAAGTGAAAAATTGTAAATCAAGAGTCGGTAATTCTGTTCAATAATATAGGATTTTCTGGACAAATATGCTTAGCGGAAAGACGTATAAAAAATGGATGGAGCAAAACTTAACTAAATAGTTATTTGAAAATAAATAACGGCAAAAACGTCAGGCAACCAATTAAGTTGCCTGACGTTTTTGCACGGTAAAGGATAGATTCCTCTAAAAAAGGGAGAAATAAAGAAAAATGTTTTTAAATGAAATTCATAAAAGATTGATAGGCACTACCGAGGGAAAATACCGTAGCTACCGCATGGGCAATCCATTTAGGCTATTTAATTTTAATATGGTGTTGTGTAAGATTCCGTATACGATATAAATGATCAATACAAATGCAATTAATTGAAGTGCTAACAAAAATAGTGGGTGTTCTAAAGCACTAAAGTCAAGTTGTTCCATTAATTTATCACACTCTTCATTTAATATAATTAAAATGAAGAGTGTGAAGGTTTTTACTATAAAGTTTCAAATCTGTATATATTTGACGGTAGATAAGTGAATGTTAACCAAAACCCTACTGTATAAAAAAGAGAAGCGCTTAATCCGGACGCTCCTCTTAATGCCAATATACAATAACTATTCCATTATAATGTATAAGCGTAAAATATTTAACAATTAGCTATGTGGTAAAAATTTTATTTTGTGTTAGTTTAAAAATAAAAAAGAGCACTTAATAAAGTGCTCTCGTGACGAGATTCATTTTGTAAAGACTATTTTATAAAGAAAGGAACACTGAATATTATATGTGCGTGCAGTTAATTGAGTTCGTTTTTTACAAAAAAAGAGCAGTTAGTAAAAGCTAACTGCTCCAATCATGGAATATGGTTCGAAATGGGTTGTCTATATTATTGACGGAATATTGAGGTTTATTTAGGGGTACCTAAAGGATTTCTTTTTAACTTAATCCATATACCACAAACAAAATAAGGGCTAAAAATACAGATAATGAAAATGTCAGAAAGACTGTTATTATACTCCTGAGCATCGCTTTCCAGTTGCTTACTTTAGTTGTGTTCTGCCATTATGGTGAGATTTGTAATTCTATTAAAAATAGTAACAGCTCGTCCAAACTTATCTAATCTATCTTACATAGTATGTAGTAATAAATTTAAAGGAGGAATCTAGTATGTCTTATTACTACGATGATTATTGTAAGGATTCCAAAAAGAAATATCATGACTGTCATAAAAGCAGTAAGAGTTATGACAAATGTGATAAAAAACATGAGGAAAAGCCTTGGTTTAATGTAAAAGTGAATTGTTGTTCTGATGATAGCGGATATAATCTTGTAAGAGCATCTGCTTTTAGAGCTGTGAGTACAGTTAATCAGAATTTGCCAGCAAATACATTTGTTAAAGTTTTATTCCAAAATGAACAATTTGATTTAGCAAATGAATATAACCCTGCAACATCCATTTTTATACCTAAGACAAGAGGTGTTTACTCTGTTATTGGAACAATTGCGTTCATTCCCAATAATCTAAATGTAAACTATAGAGCGCGGGTAGAAATTCGTGTTAATGGGAATCCGGCAATTGCAATAGATAATGATTTTTTTGGCCCAATAAACTTTGCTAATGTTGTAGCTGTTTCATCGATAATTCAATTGAATGCAGGGGATATAGTTGAGGTTTTTGCACAAAGTAGCGTAGCTGGAGTTATTTCAAATGTAGAAAATAGTACGCATTTTGAAGCTGCAAGATTCCCGTCTCCACAAGTATAAGTAGTATGAAATCTTGTCAGTAATTTTATCTAAGTAAAGTCCCTAATTTATACTTGCCCTGCATAAATGCAGGGCTTTTTTCTTTGTAAAAAAGTTATTCGAAGAGGAAAATAAACGAATTTCTTCCTAGTTGTATAGAAAGTGGTGGGTGATATGAAGTGAAGCAAAAACAAGTGTTAGCTCAAGAAGATTACATGAAAGGTATGAAGTGCAAGGAACTGGCTGAGAAAAAAAGCATGGTTGGAATCGAAAAGGGCTGCACCTAGATGTCTAAAGGTGAAAGAACAAATTGTTTGGCAGTAACATTGCAAACTTATCAATCTATTCTAGGGTTTGTTACAGGGTACGATGAGACTAAGAAGTTCTTAAAATTGAAAAAATCCTCTTAATAATGTTAAAGAGACCTTGCTCACGCAAATAATCTGTAAATCAATTCATTTTTGATATACAGATCATTTGTATGATAATATTTATAAAGAATTGCTAAAGAATGAAATTACATAAATGCTTTTAGAAGTTCTTGAATTAATGGGATTGCTCCACCAATAAATTTTAAAACTGCCATTGCGATTTCCATATTATTCTCTCCTCTGTTTTTGTATTAAGATGTGTGAATCTTTATAACCTTATTATAGTAAGCGCTTACAATTATAACAATGCATTTTTGTATGCAATATTGCATATTTATACGTTTAGACGAAAATTAGGCTCTATTAGTCATTCTTTAATGGTATCATATCGAGGGGTGAGTCTTTAAGGGTTTTCACTAATAGGAGGAAATATGGAAAGAGTACAAGTAATTTACAGTAATCTGAAAATTAAAATTTGGGCTAAACAGGTATTAGCTGTAGGAGGAATATTAGGTTTCTGCTACTTGGTGTTATATGTTTTTAGTTTCTTAGTTGCTATGTAAATATTATATAACTAAACTAGTAGAGTCTTGCCTAGATAGGTAAGGCTCTTTTGTTTTTATCTGTGATGAGCAAACTACATACAAAGCCTCTCAAGTTTGTCAGATACTATGTATGGTGCCTTATTTCTCTATGTTTTAGAACGGCTAACCCCTATCATTGAAAGTAAATATACTTCTATTTAAAAGTTTCCATTTATATTGAAAACACAATTGTATTGATAAAAAATGTATTTTTACTAGATACATCTTAAAAAGACAAGCATAAGTTATATTACGTTTTGATAAAATCTTTTTATCTTTGAAAAGGATTTTAATCTTAAAAATAAATTTGATCCCTTTCTGTATACATTAATTTTTATATTACCATATAAATATAATATACTGAAAATAATTTAAAGGCAAGAATATTAGTAGAGGTCTGCCACATGCCCATCAACTTAAAATTTTAAAGTAGCCCCTAAACGAAGAATTTTTTTAAAATTGATTGATAGTAAACAAGAAAGGTTGGCAAATCACTAACTAAAGAAATTTCTTCAGGTAAGCTAATCAGTAATATATCAAAAGATTCTTTACAAAATTTAGAGATATATTTCGTAGGTGTTTATCTTTCTATTTGTAGATTGGAAATGCTGATATAATCCTACCAGTTGATTTATCAAGAGATATCTGGATTTGCATTCCGTTCATTGATTTTTTAATATATGTATTTTTAGTTCCTTTGACAAATTGGGCGTTTTGATAAGCATTCATTAATGCACTTCAAAACTTGTATTCTATTCCAGGAAGAGCTATATATATGAAAGTAAACTCCGTCGTACTGCAAGTGCCGTATATTGACGACAAGGTTATGTGGAAAATATGAGGTGGAAAAACATGAACATCCAGAGTCACATGAAAATCAACCGTCAGATGGCGATACTTGCGACGATTAGAAAGCTGTAGTTTGCAACGAGAAGACATTTGATGAGTGTGCATAATATGGGGGCATTCGAAATGCAAACAGGATTATGAACGATTTGCAATTATACGTAAGTAAGACGATGCAAGGGGAAGAGTATGTGTACTATCTCAATAAAGAAGGGCATGCCATGTTTGGTGACGACGGTAAGGTTGTTTTGAGAGGAAAGCTTGCGCATGCAATATTACGTAATGATGCATGGTTACATTTATTTTGTCCGGACGATTGGCAAATTGAAATTGATATACGTTATAAAAAGAATGGAGAGAAAAAGAAGATTGTCCCAGATATGAAGTTTCGGGATGAAGAGGGGATACTTCACGCAGTTGAGGTAGATCGCTCACAAAAAATGAAAATAAATGAATGGAAGTAATTAAGGAAGCATTAAGAGTATTAAAACCTGGCGGTGAATTTGTCTTCTTAGATTTGTTTATGGATGAAAAAATGTTTGGGGAGAAAAAAGAACTCTTAAATATTTTAAAAGAATATGATGTATCTGAAGTTAATGGCTACAAGCTTGCTGAAGAAATGAAGCTACCAAGGATTTTATTGAACAAAAAAGTATTAGGAAATGCAATGATTTTGAGTGGGAAGAAATAAAAATGTATTTAATTTAAATCCCGTATACATCTTTTGTACTAGTAGTTCTAAGTCTAAAAGTATGTACAATTATACCATTTGACTAATGGGTAAACTTTACAAACTGATATATACTAGTATTGTGTCTTGCCTTTTTAGGTGCAGTACACAGCCGGTGATTGGCTAGTGGATGTTCTTCCATTTTGCCAGTGCCGGTTTTTTGTTGGATAATAGAGAAAATGAAGTTTTTATAAAGAAAGAAGGGGTTGTTTTGAAAGATGTAAATTCTATCTTTATGAGAGAAAAGATTGCTAGTACTTATCTTTATTTTATTTCTTTTCTTGGTTTGGTTACTATAACTATATCTTTACTTGAAATTAAAATCCCTTCTCATCCAACAATACTAATATTGTTGTTACTATTTATGGGGATTGCAGAGTATTTTCCTGTAAGATTTTGGAGAGGAACTAGCTCGCTTACCTTTCCGATCATTTACGCTATGAGTTGGCAGTTTGGAATCCATATAACTATTATTGCTATTGTACTCGTAACGCTAATTATTCACCTGCATCGTCGTTCACCGATACAAAGGATATTATTTAATAGTACTCAGCATGCACTTAGTTTGATTTTGGCCGAATGGTTTTCAAACAAATGTATGTCCTTATTACTTAATAAGATAGTTATGTCGGTTCTATATGAAAATTTAATATCTTTGTTATTATTTTGCGTGTTTTTTTGTTTTTTCAACAATCGTTTTTACGATTTGTTGATGATACTTCTTCCACAGCCATATTCAATATATCAGTGGTATAAAAAAACTGTAACGGTATTTCTTTGCGAAACTTTTGGTTTCTCTTATGCGGCCCTGATGCATGTATTAATTAGTATATATAGTGTGGAAATAAACGAGATTACAGTACTGTTTTTCTTTTTTCCACTTGTAGCAGCTTCCGTTATTAGTTCTTTTTCTGTACGGATAAGGATGGAGAAGGAACGATTATATGAGTTATTTCTTATTACGACCGAAATTAGTCGAGGATTAACTGGAGGAAACTTGAAACATATTAAAAAAGCACTTAAAGGTTTTTTTGGCATACAAGCATATGTAATATGGACAAAAGATGATGGGAACTGGAGTATTCTATTAAAAGATGGGAAAGTGCGCTCTTGTATTTCTGATGATTCAGAAAAAATAAGGGCGTTTGAGGAACTTTCTAAAAATCTTGTATTTAATGATTGGAAAATTGGTACGGCTCCTAGAGATGAAATATTTGATAGTGTTATACGCTCACTTGTATATTTTCCTCTTATAGTAAATGATGAATTAGTCGGAATGTTTGTTGCAGGGAAAAGTAGAAATGCGGGTTTCTTTCCGGAAGATGTACAGTCGTTAGCTACATTTTCTAACCAATTAGCTAACGTAGTTAAAACAAGGATATTGATTTCTGAACAGGAAAAAAGAATGATCTTAGAAGAAAGAAATAGAATCGCCCGTGAAATTCACGATGGTATTGCGCAAACATTAGCGGGGGTAATATTCCAACTAGAATCCGCACAGAAAAAATACCGTTATAAACCAAAAGATATGCAGCAAGTAGTTGAGAAAAGCATAAAAGATTTAAGAGGAAGCCTAGGAGAAGTTCGCTATTCAATTTATGCTTTAAAACCATATCCGACACAACAATTAGGCCTTAAGCAGGCAATAGCAAGTAAAATAAAATCTTTAAAACAAGAATATGAACTAGACATTACCTATCATGAAAGAGGTCATGCACGTGCGCTTAGTTTTTCAAAAGAAAGAGTTATATTTGATACATTACAAGAGAGTTTGCAAAACATTGTAAAACATGCACAAGCAAAAAAGGCTGATGTTTTACTCAGTTATCAAAGTGAACACGTTCTTTTAAGGGTTAAGGATAATGGAGTTGGCTTTTCACTATTTGAGTCTATGGTTAAAACAAAGAATGAGCCACATTATGGTATATTACATATGAATGAACAAGCTGACCAATTAGGGGCTACTTTACAGATTGATAGTTCTATAGGAAAAGGGACAGAAATTACACTGTTAATTCCAGATTCACAAACAAGGGGTGCGTAAAATGATTAAAATATTAGTAGTAGATGATCATGCTTTTTTACGGGATGCAATTCGGAGCATACTAGAGGATGAATCTGATATGAAAGTGGTTGGAGAAGCTAGCTGTGGGGATGAAGTATTGGGAAAAGTAGAAGAATGTGGACCAGATTGTATTTTGATGGATATTAACTTGCCAGGGAAAAATGGGATTGAAGCTACAGAGTTAGTGAAAAAAATTTATCCGAGTTGCCGCGTACTTGTGTTTACAATGTATGAACATGATGAGTATTTAATGGATGCACTTCAGGCCGGTGCTGATGGTTATTTATTGAAGGATTCCTCATCAGAGCAGGTAGTAGCAGCAATTCGAATGTTATATCGAGGCGATTCAGTTATTCATCCGCGTATGACTAAAAAATTAATTACATATCATCAGCAAAAAATGAAAGTAGAATCAAATGAAAATGAACTGACGGAACGTGAAAAGGAAATTCTCTTTGAACTAGTAAAAGGACTTAGTAATAAAGAAATTGCTGAAGTTTTATATATTAGTGATAAAACAGTTAAAATACACATCAATAAAATTTTTAAAAAACTAAATGTGAAAAGTAGATCGCAAGCAGTGATTTATGCAGTACGAAATCAATTGGTTCCGCTAGATTAAATAAGAAATCTATCAAAGAACTATCGTGTCGCTTTATTCTGTATTACAAAGAATAAAGGACAAGGTAGTTCTTTTGTACTATGTAGGCATAGAATCCTTAGGGAAAAGATACTCCTTTTGTTTAATTTTCAGAATAATCTAAATGTGGAATAATAAAAATAGAATTACATTTTAATCTTGTTAATAATTCATTTTGTGAAAATCTTTTATTGGGAATAAATGATGGGGGGCTCTTATAGAAAGAGTAAAGTGAGTGGTTAGCTATATGTGGTATGGGGATGGTAGTAGTGTTGGAAATCTTTCATGATACAAAAGATTAAGATTAATAGAGTTTCCAATGCTACATGAGAATTTAAGAATCAATTTGTTTCAAAAAATAATATTAATAATGGGGAGATGCAATATGAAACGAGGGAAATTTGGAAAGGTTCTTATTGGAACGTTAACAGTTGGAATGTTATTGTCTCAAGGGATTCCATATAACGTACTAGCGGAAGAGGTAAATACATCTACTTTAACTGGAATTGATGATGCAAATGCTATCTTAAAAGGCCTTACAAAGGAACAACGTAATGCCTTAAAAACGTTAGATACAAAACCAGGCTTTGTTATTTCGCCAGGTATCAATACAGCAAGTCCTAATAATGTGAATGTGATTATAGAATTTAAGCAAGCACCTAGCAAAATTGAGGTATTAAAACAAGCGGCTAAAGGGAAAAAGGTAGCTCTTTCAAATGCGGAACAAAAGGTAGAGGCATCACATAAAGGATTTAAAGCAGAGCTTGAACAGCTTCAAAAGAATAAAGAGAAAGGGACAAATGTAAAATCTGCAAAAATAACAAGAGAATATAAGAATGCTTTTAATGGTGTAGCGATTTCTTTACCAGCGAATATGATTGAAGACTTAGTTCGTACTGGTATCGTTAAGCGCGTATGGGAAGATCATGAGGTTAAAATTGATTTGCCGAAAGACACAGCTAAGACTGCTGTTGAACCGAAAATGGCAGATAGTGTACCGCAAATTGGTGTAGACAAGCTGCATGATGAAAAAATAACAGGTAAAGGAATTAAGGTAGGTGTACTGGACACGGGTATTGATTACAACCACCCGGATTTGAAAGATGCATATAAGGGATATCGTGCAAAGCAAGGTGAAGATCCAAGCAAAATAGATCCGAACTCAATAAAAGGATGGGACTTTGTTAATAATGATGCCGATCCAATGGAGACAACATATAAGGATTGGCAAAATTCTGGAGGATACCCTGAGATTTATGATGGAAGTGCATATTATACATCCCATGGTACGCATGTAGCTGGGACAATTGCTGCAGACAAACAGAATAGTGTAGATTATGCAGTGAAGGGCGTTGCTCCGGATGTAGATTTATATTCATATCGCGTACTAGGTCCGTATGGAAGTGGACAAACAAGCGGTATTCTTGCTGCGATTGATAAAGCAGTGAAAGACGATATGGATGTTATCAATTTATCACTAGGAGCGTCTATTAATGATCCTTTATATCCTACTTCTGTTGCAGTGAACAATGCGATGTTAGCTGGTGTTGTTACAGTAGTAGCAGCAGGTAATAGTGGTCCGGGAGAAGGTACCATTGGATCACCTAGTGCAGCAGCACTTCCAATTACAGTTGGAGCAAGTGACGCTGCAATGACTATCCCAACGTTCTCCGCCGATGTAGGTGATGTACATGTGGATAAGATGATGCTACTTGGAAAAAGCTTTACTGATAAGATTGAAGATTTGAAAGGGCAATCCTTATCGGTTGTATATGCAGGGCTTGGGAAATCAGGTGATTTTACAGGGAAAGATGTGAAAGGGAAGTTAGCTCTTATCCAACGCGGTGAGATTACATTTGATGAAAAAATTAAAAATGCTAAGGAAGCAGGCGCAAAAGCGGTAATCGTATACAACAATGTAGATGGTGAAATTACAAGTTATCTTGGGGAAAGTAATTCATCCATTCCATCGTTCCGCTTAACAAAAGTAGATGGTGAGAAATTACAAGCAAAAGCTGTACAAGGAGATGTGTCGTTAGCGTTTGGAGAACTTAGTAATATAAAAACAGAGGGAGATCACTTGGCTGATTTCAGCTCCCGTGGTCCTGCAACTAAAACAGATGATATTAAGCCGGATATTGTAGCACCAGGTGTGTCTATTTTCTCAACTGTTCCTGAATATATTAATGATCCAAAAGATGGAGAAAATTATCCAGTAGCGTATGGACGTATGTCAGGTACATCTATGGCAACTCCTCATACTGCAGGGGTAGCGGCACTTATTTTACAAGAACATCCAAACTATAGTCCATTTGAAGTAAAAGAAGCACTTATGAATACCGCAGTTGACCTAAAAGAAGAGCGTTCTGTATTTGAGGTGGGCTCTGGACGAATTGATGCATATCGTGCAGTTCATGCAGATACATCTATCGAGGTTATCGATAAAACATCAAACGTTGTAGATGATGAAGAAGTAGAAATTGAAGAAAAAACAGGTTCTATTGCGTTTGGGTATAAAAATCAAATTGAAAATGGGCCTATTAAAGATAGTCGAAAAGTCTTAATTAAGAACAGCGGTAAAACTGATGGGAAAGAGTTTAAATTAGAAGTAGAGTTTTCACCTACAAGTGTAGGTGTGCAAGATGCAGCGAAGAATGGTGTGAAGCTAAATTTACCAGATTCTATTAAAGTAGCTCCTAGTACATCAGAGGAAATTAGCCCTGAAATTATCATTCCAGAAAACGCTGAATTTGGTAGATATGAGGGCTATATTCATATTTCAAATAAAAATAATGAAAAAGAAGTATATCAAGTACCATTTGCAGTTAAATTCACAGAAAAAGGGATTGCGTCTGTAGATTTACTGAGAGATGCAATGGCAACAGATGCATCTAAATTCCATCCGTTTATGGAGAGACCAAGTTCGCCTTTGACATTTAAACTAAATAGTCCTCTTGAAACTATTGATGCAGTTGTGAAGGACCGAAAGACAGGGAAGGCATTAGGAGTCGTTGGTACACTTGATGCAAGTAGTCTAACACCGAATCTTGAATATATGATGTTTTCTGGTATGGGAGGGTATGTACTTCCATTCACAGGAGATCCAGCTCATCCAATTGCGGATAAGCCTGTTATGTTGCCTGATGGAGATTACGAATTGAACTTCGTTGGATATGATAAAGAAGGAAAAGCGTATACAAAAGGCGATAGCATTATCATTGATAATGTAATACCTGAAATGAAATTTAAGGATGTACAACCTGGTATACACGAAGTCAATGATTCCATGTTTAAAGAAGAAGACGGCCAACGTGCATTATGGGTGCATGGTAACATTTATGATTCTACAGTAGATGCATTAAAGGCAAAAGGCTTGCAGTATGATCAAAAAGCGAATCAAATTGTATATTATCAAAATTCTGCCTTTCCATCAGGTTGGCTGAATACAATTCAAGCAAATGGTGATTTTAAATTTGGAGTACTTCCAGAGGAAATAAATGAGCCGTTAAATTTAAAATTATTTGGATATGATCTTGCAACTGCAGGGAATATGGCAACTGGATATAAAGATTACGTCTTTGTAAAGGAAGGGACAGAATACGCTGTTCCAAGTTATGACAAAGATAAAATCAAATTAGGAGAGAAAATTACGTTAACTTTGAATCTTAATAATGTAAAGCAGCTTATGTCAGGTACATTTGAAATTCCTTATTACAAGCAGCTATTTAAATTTACAGATGTGAAACCAAATCCAGCATTTGCGGAATATGTAAAACAACATGGACTGAACCTTAAATTAGAAGATCCGAAGATAAGTGAAGAAGGAGCTTGGGAAAACAAGGTGAAAGTTGGCGCATCATTGGAAGGAAAAGAATTTAAAGGATTAGATGGAGATACACCATTTTTAGATGTTACATTCGAGATGACGAACGATGAATATTTTAATGATTTAACTGCATTTGGAGTAGATAAGTTCTCTTATACAAAAGCTGGTGCATCAGAAGGAACTGAGATTCCTGCGTTTAAAGATAAATCTTTTGCTATTGTTTCGAAACATTCAACAGTTACAGGATATATTGGACCGGAAGCTTTCTTGAATGAAGAGGGGTATTTAGGTAAGAAAGACTATACAAAACTAGGAGCAAAAGTGTACGTAGTTGGCAAGGATGGAAAGAAATATACAGGAACGATTGGTGATAACGGGCAATTTGAAATTCATAGTGTCCCAATAAGTGATAAAGAATATGATATTTTCGTAGAAATGCCAGGTCATTTAAATAGTAAATTAACAACAAAAATAGGGAAAATGCAGGATGGAGAATTAGTGGGACAAAACTTTAGAGCTGACATGGATGATAACCTTGCAGGTGATGTAAACGGCGATAAAATGGTAGATATTCAAGATGCTAGAATAGCAGCTTTATCGTATGGAAAAGGAAAAGTATCTGTAAAAGATGGAGATATAAATCAAGATGGTGTTATAGATGAAACAGATATTCGTTTTATTGAGAAAAACTTCTTGAAAAAGGGTCCAGATGCCAAAGAAAATCAGAAGCCGAAAGAAAATGTAGGGCCAGTGACGTTAGATAAAATCTTACGATCTATCGGTTTAGAACCAAAAAAATAAGTGGACAAACTTCTAGAGTAAATAAAGTAATCAGACAATGAATAGTAAATGAAATGAGATTGGCTAACAAATGACCGGTAATGATTCATGGTAATATTACCGGTCATTTTAAAAGTAATAGTTGTTTAGGCACAAGCAGTAACTAGTTTGAAGTTAGTTTGCTTTCGTTATGGGACAAGGTAGTTGTTTAATTATTATTGTTTGTGGGATGGAAATAAGGTTTGTAGTTTGAACTTTAAAAATAGGGGGACTTGTGAAATGGGTATGAAGAAAAAACTTGGTATGGGTGTCATAACTGCAGCGCTGGGCTTATCTTTAATTGGTGGGGGAACATATGCGTATTTTAGTGATAAGGAAGTATCACAAAACACGTTTGCAGCGGGTACTTTAGATTTGAGTGTGAATCCTGAAGTTGTTATTAATGTCGACAATCTGAAACCAGGTGATGAAATGGAGCGCGGTTTTCAATTAGTTAACAAAGGAACCTTAGCAATAGGAGATGTGAAACTCCTGACAGATTACAGTGTAATTGATGCGAAAGGCGATAATGGAAATGCTGATTTTGGTGATCATATCCGTGTAGATTTCTTGTGGAATTTGGATAAAAATGAGGTTCCAATTTGGTCTACTACATTATCTGAATTAAAGGTAGCTACGCAAAATGGAAGTATTCCTGATCTTGTACAAAAAGGTGTCGTAGACCGAGAAGGAAATGGACTTGCTCCTGGTGATGATGATACTTTCTATGTAATGTTCACATTTGTAGATAATGATGCAGAGCAAAATGTATTTCAAGGAGATTCATTAAAATTAAATTGGACTTTTAATTCCATGCAAGCAAGTGGAGAAGAAAAATAAGTGTAATAATTTGTATACTCTATGTTTAAAATTGTAACAAGAAGCATAAGATGGCCGTTTTGATTAACTTGGCCAACTTATGCTTCTAATATGTATACAACAAAAATAACAACTAGCCCCTTGTAAGAGATGCTAGTTGTTGTAAAATTCGTTATTGGAAGTCAATTTATTTTATTTAGTTCTGTATCGTACAACACCGAAATGTCATTCCAACCATAAGCTACATCGTCTACTACTGTTTCTCCAAACGTGCTGGTTCTGCGAATATATTCCTTTCCACTCATTCGTTTATAAAAACCAAGTCCAGACTTATTTTGCTCCATGACCCATACTAACATAGAATGTATACCCTTCCTTAATTGTAAATATGTTTGATTTTATTGGTGAAGAGGGAGGAAATCTCTCTTCTTTTTTTGTTCCTTCTAAAGTTCGAAGGTGCCTTGAGCAATAAAATTTGATTTTTTTAAAACAGTTGAATTACACGCGTTCACTTTATTTAGAATCGAGAGTGGGGGAGTTCAAAGAAAGATGGGGAAATAAAGCTCTGCCTCTTGATAAAAACTTATAGAAATAAAAATAAGATAGTTACTGTTGGACAGATAGTAAATCACGATTAATATACTAGGTCTTACGAGTACGATAGAAAATATATAACTTCATAAAAAGAACTCCTATGTTACTTAGGAGTTCCTTTCGGATGAAGTTAACAAATTTATAGAATGTTGAACATTAGTTTGTTTTTTCAACAATAGGAGAGATAGCTTTCACAGGAACACCAGCAAGTAAAATAGGGCTAAACTCAAAAGATGCAGCATAAACGTTCACCGTATTACCGATTACAATATCTTGTAATACTTCGGTTGAAGTTTCAACTTTATAAGTTATGTTGTTACTTGAAACTAAGATTGAGTTATCCGATTTCCCTGTAACATTTCCTTTGATTTTTTTGTATTGATTCTCTAAAATATTTTGTTCATTTCCTTTTTGAATAATCGCGTTTCTTGCCTCGAAAGGTAAGTCCTTTAGAAGGATAGGGGCCATTTCAAATGCTTGAGCATAAACATTTACTGTATCACCTATCTGAATGTTTGGTAGTACTTTTGGATTAACATGGGCACGAATGGTTTGATTTTCACTTGAAATTTCTAGACTATCTTCGGATTTTTTTGTCACTGTACCAGAACGCTTTTTTAGTTGTGCTAAGAGTTTTTGTTCTTTATCTTTACTCATTACATGGTTTTCTTGTTGTTTGTTAGATTCGTCGTTTATTTTAGAAATAGAACTTACATCAGTGTAAAATACAGTTTGTCCATAGAGTTTTTGATGTTTCCATTGATCTTTGTTAGCAACTTTAACTTTGTCACCGTTTTTAAAGTTAGAGTTACTACCATTTGGGAAGTCTATAGTCACTTCTTGACTATTTCCATTAGCATCTTTATATGCAACAGTCACATAATAAGGGTCTGCATCATTTATTACACCAACTACAGCATTTTCTTCTACTTTTGTTTGTTTGTGGATTTGATCAGATTTTGCAATAAATTGTGCAGCTTCTGCACGGGTAATCGCTCTATTAGGGGACCAGCTATTTCCGTCTTCAGTGCCCTTAGAAACTTTTGTTTGTATTAAAATATTTGCATATCTTTCTCCCCAATGCCCTTTTAAATCCTCAAATGTAGTTACACTATTTTTAGTAACTTTATTTTCTAAT
The DNA here is from genome assembly GCF_008042405.1 of Bacillus sp. SH7-1. Taxonomy (NCBI): domain Bacteria; kingdom Bacillati; phylum Bacillota; class Bacilli; order Caryophanales; family Bacillaceae; genus Bacillus; species Bacillus sp. SH7-1. The sequence goes on along the minus strand of NZ_QNUD01000019.1, from coordinate 70,923 downwards.
TTATAAGCATTTGCCACCATTGAAGCCATGGATGCACGATTAATCAAACCTGTTGGAAGGAAGTTACCATTTCCATCTCCTTTAATAACACCTGCTTTTTCAACAGCTGCAATGTAAGGTGCTGCCCAGTGGTTTTGAGCATCTCGGAAAGATGGTTTAGCATTCTTATTAATTTCTAATCCAAGCATTATAGCCATTATTTTGGCAGCTGAACCGCGGTCAATTGTTTCAGCAGGAGCAAAAGTACCATCGGGTTTTCCGTGTAATGCGCCTTTTTCAACTAGGTAATTTACAGAAGGGCTTGCCCAATTTGGGACATCTGGAAATTTATGAGTATTTGCAAATGCACTAGATGAGTAGGATAGTAGACTTCCAGCAAGAATTCCTGTAGCAATTAATTTGTATTTCAAAATGTAACACTCCTAAAAAATATTATAGCTTGGTAAATCAATCATTTATAGTGAATCTTATAAGTAATATGAATTAGTTTAAATAATAGAGTAGGTTGGCAATTTCGCTATATTACAGGTGAATAATAATTAGTTAATTTAAATTATTATTTCGAAAAAAATCTATAGGCATACACTTATAATAAGGGGCTATTTGATATATTTATCAAGCTTGTGTAACCAGTATAGTTACTTATATATATGAGTGTCAATTAAAAAAGAATTACATTTTTGTAAGATAACCATGTTAATAACATAGTAAGTAATTATTATATAAGGTGAATAATTAATCATTATAATAACTATAAGGATAAATAAATTTGTTTTTAATCCTATGTAATGAGAGGGCTCTCTAGATTAAATAATTTAGATTTATATGTGGGGTATTTTTGTACATCTCCTGAAAAAGGCGAATAAGAAGTACGCTCTTAAAATTTCTAACGAAGTACTTCGTATATACTATTTACTGTATTTTAGATAGTAACTTTGATTGCAGTAATTCTTGAATAAATGCATCCATGTCAACAAACTTTTGTTGTTTATTAAACTTAAATTGCCATAAAGATTAATAAGTTGCCATGCAAACGGAAATGTTTGTTTTAATTTATCTCTAAATATTGGCTATTTTCTTTCCTGTAAGTCAGCAAATTAGTAAAAATATAGGAATTATAATAAATGATACGATTCGCTAATAAACAGTACAATCAACCAGATAGGTGGATTATTATCATTTTTAGCTTATTATAAACATAAAAAAATTTACTTCGTGTAAAAGTTACTTGCTATATTATTAACCTTATTACCTTACAAAAGTGTAATAATCTTTTTGTTGACGTTCTTTAAAAGATGTAACTATAATGATTACATGATGATTGATAATGGAAATCAGTTGGTGAAATGTATATACCAATTCAAAAAGTCTTGTAATATGTTACAAGGCTTTTTTGAATTAGTTACTTTAAAACATTATATTCTGTTTCATTTTTATTAGCTGCTTGCAAAAATGTCATATTTCTGTCGTGGACACTCATTCCTATAAGTAACTATAATTGCTCCATCAATTGGGTATATGTTACATTTATATAATTTCTCAGAGATACATGTTTATATAATGATTGTCCTGTTTATATTCTTTTGACTGGAAAGTCTATACATACACTTAATTTCGTGAAATTTTTTTATAGAGATATAAAAACTTTTTTTGTTGATAATATTTAATGTATCTACTCAGTATAAGCCTTTCTGTATTTTATTAATTTTGGAATCATGATGTTAGCATTTTAGCATTGTCCAATCCATTTGGAAGCATGCTAGAGTACTAGAAATATTTGTGGCTTTTTATGAGAAAAAGGATGCAGAGAAATATGGTGATTTATCATTTTCCGACAGAAGATTCCTTTCGTTTCATATGGTTAGAAACATTTTTATAATTCCTGTTCTATAATTGTTGAATATTAACAGGTGTAATTTGAGGTTGCTTTATTTTGAAAGAAATCTTTTGAAATGGTCATAATAGAAATAATAATTAGAAACAAATTTAATAAAAAATGATGAAAGACTTAAGAAGGTGAATATATTGAGTAAACATTCACATGTGCAATTTTATGTATTGATATTGGCTCTAATAGCTTATTTAAGCTTTTGCTTTATATTTTTATTTGTTTTTCCGAATCAGTATTTTGTATCAGATTTTAATATACGACTCTCATCTTTAGTTGTTGAAACTATTGTACTTATTTCATTACTCTATTCTATAGTATCCAGAAAAGTTAAGTTAGGATTGTTTTGGGCTTGTATTACTATTGCAATAGGGTGTTTCTTGATAGGGAATTTTATATCTGCTTTTCAAGTACTTAATATAGAATTACCAATACAAAATTTTAATATCTCTGATGTATTTTTGTTGTTTTTCTTATTCTTCTTTCTCTTTGCGTTCTTTTATAAAATCATGATGGAATGTAACAAATGGGAGAAAGCGTATTTGATTTGTGATTTATGTATTGTTGTTACTGCTATTTTCACCTTAGAGTGGTACCTATTTAATAAACCTTCTGCAAATATTTTATTCTTATCAATTGGAGATGTTTTTCTTTCATTTATTTTCCCGATTATAGATCTATTGCTTCTTTTACTAGGAGTTAGCCTTATCTTTCGACCAGCAATTTTTAATGCGAAAAGTAAATTGTTTATTTTCATCTTAGTATTAACTGGATTGTCTATTACAGACTATTTATATTTCTATTTACAAGATGATTTATCACATCGTTCACTCATATTATTAAGGTGTTTGTATAGAGTTTTTCTATTATTTATTGCCATTGCCGCTACTATCCCAAGGAGTGCATCTTCTAGAAGAAATTATTTTATTATTAATCCGACATTTGGAAAGAAACTTCTTGTCATATTTCCTTATCTTGCAGTTGCAATCTTAATTGGTTTTACTTTAAAAGAGCAAACTTCTTCAGCTACACTGATTAAGGGCAATTGTATTGCCTTTGTATTTGTACTGATTCGTCATACAATTGCACGAATGCAAAACAAAGATTTAACTGAAACATTAAAAGTGTTTAATAATCAATTAGAGCAAAAAGTATCTCAAAGAACAGCGGATTTAATAAAAAAATCTAATGATTTGGTGAAAAATCAAGAGAGGTTTAAGTCCTTATATGAGTACCATCCAGATCCTATTTTAACGATTGATTCAAATGGTACCGTTTTAAATATAAACCAGTCTGGAAGTATATTATTAGGGAAAGACAGTGCTGCATTAATAGGGAAAGAGTGCTTCTCTATTTTTTTAGATGAAGATAAATCTGAATTGGAATCGGCTATAAAGAAAGGGAAACGATGTAGTTCATCTTCGTTACAGTTACGTGTGAAAAATAACAATGAGAAGGATATACTTTTTTGGTATGTCACTATAGTTCCTATTATGATAGAAGGACAAGCCTTTGGGAGCTATGTAATGGTAAAAGACATAACGAGGATGAAACAACAACAGGAAGAGATAAATTATCTTGCATTCCATGATACGGTGACGGAGATTGGAAATCGTATATTCTTTCAACAAGAATTAGATAGATCCATTAAGCGTGCACAAAAAACAAAGGATAAGTTTGGCCTCTTGTATATAGATTTAAACCGTTTTAAGACTATTAATGATACACTGGGTCATTCGATTGGTGACAGGGTTTTAAAAGAAGTTGCTAAACGTTTTAGGACATGTCTGTCACCGCCTATTCCTCTAGCAAGAATAGGTGGAGATGAGTTTGCAATCATTGTCCATAACCACACGGAACAACAGCTATTGGATTTGTGTAAAAATCTATTTCGTATAACTGATGAACCATTTGTAGTAAATCATCATAGTTTTTACTTATCTCTTAGTATAGGAATAGCAGTGTATCCGTTTGGAGGAATAAATACTACTACACTTTTACAACACGCTGATATCGCTATGTATAGTGCAAAGGAAAAAGGTAACAATGCTGTTTGTATGTATGACGAGACATTATCTCAAAAAGTAACTCGTCGATTACGATTAGAACAGGATTTACCAAATGCAATTGAAAATAATGAATTGTTTTTATTGTATCAACCACAAATTGATAGTAAGGCAGGTAAGGTTATTGGTGCAGAGGCTTTAATACGTTGGCAACATCCAGAGCTTGGGCTGATTTCTCCTTTTGAGTTTATACCTATAGCAGAAGAAACGTCGCAGATTATTTCAATTGGGAAGTGGACGTTACAGAAAGCGTGTCGACAACTGAAAGAATGGCATTCTGCGGGCTTTTCAAATCTAAAGATGGGGATAAATTTATCAGCTATAGAGTTTGAACAGAAAGATTTTATTCAAACGATTATTTCTACCATAGAAGAAATAGGAGTACCAGCTAACTTGATTGATTTGGAATTAACAGAGCGAATTGCCATGGTAGATGAGAAAGAAACTTTATCGAAGTTAAAAGCCTTGAAATCATATGGTGTACATTTATCAATTGATGATTTTGGTACAGGATATTCTTCATTAGCGTATCTACCCTTGTATCCAATTGATACTTTGAAAATTCCAAGAGAATTTGTGAATAGAATTGGAACTTCAAATGATGGAGATGAAATTATTCAAACAATTATTTCGTTAGCCCATACTTTAAATATGAAAGTAATAGCAGAAGGGGTAGAAACGAAGGAGCAATTAACAGTGTTACAACAAAATGCATGTTATCTAATTCAAGGTTATTACTACAGTAAGCCTGTAAATGAAGATGAATTTATTAATTTTTTAAATACGACACAAAATAAATAAGTCCCAAAAAATATATGAATTAAAGTGAGAAGACGTTCTACTCATATGGAGTAGAACGTTTTTCTTATGTTTACTTTCAGAAGGTATGCAGTTAAGTTTCTGTTTTTGAGAGTAAATTTAGTATCCATATTCTCATTATTAGATTTGTTTTGAACTACACGCTTATTTAAGTGAATAAAAGTTAGAATAATTAAGGAAAAGGATAATTTTGTTCTTAATTAACATAATTTTCAAAAATAAAATCTGCGGATGTTAATATTTGTTATATAATATAGTTGTCAAAGTACTACCCCTGTAGTTTCTATGATGAATCGGTAAGATAGTTTGTTTGTCCCATATATTCACGTGATATAAAAAAACTTGTAGAGATTCCTGCAAGTTCTTTTTTTAAGGATTAAATGTGAATCTGAAATAAAGTAACGAGTTTTTGAGGGGAGAAAAGTAAATGTTTATAAAAGCAGAAAGATTACTAATACGAAAATTTGAATTCAAGGATTGGGAAGCTGTTCATGAGTATACATCAGATAGCGATGTTATGAAATACATACCTGAAGGGGTTTTTACTGAAGAAGATACAAGAAACTTTGTAAATAAAAATATGGGTGAAAATGCTAAGAACTTTCCTGTGATACTTATAGGTGAAAATATCCTGATTGGTCATATTGTTTTTCATAAATATTTTGGTGAACATACTTATGAGATTGGGTGGGTATTCAATCCTAAATATTTCAATAAAGGATATGCTTCTGAAGCAGCACAAGCTACATTGAAATATGGGTTTAAGGAAATGAAATTACATAGAATTATAGCTACATGTCAGCCAGAAAATACCCCATCATATCGAGTGATGGAGAAAATTGGAATGAGGAGAGAAGGCTATTTCAAGAAGTGTATCCCCCATGGAAATGAATGGTGGGATGAATATTATTACGCTATTTTAGAAGAAGAGTAGTGTCTCAGAACGTATTATTAAAATCAAAATCATAATCATAATCATAATTAAAATTGTGCTATCATTTTTTGAGAATTGCTTGGTCTATAAAATAATTAAAATGTGGGTGGTGCTCTATGCCTATCAAGCTAACATTATACAAGTTTAATTTCATGTAAGATTTTTTCTTTTTTCTAAAGATCCAGTGTAAGTTCTTTAAAAATTTGCATACTACATAAACCCTATCGGGCTTCATTTTTTTGATTACGCTATCTGATTGTGGGACATAGAAAAATTATATACGATGCCTAAGATATCAATGACTGTTTTCTTCTTATACCTATGGAATTTTCGTCCGTTTTTTTGTAAGAGATTAAACAGACGAAACAATATCTTTGTTAATTCTTAGGTGTCTTTTGTAAAGATTGATAAAGAAGTGAAAAATAATCTTTTATGATATAAATCGCTTTATATTTGCTTAATTCTCGTTCCTTCTTGCTGAGGATTAATTGGCGTATTTGAAATATGGTGGAGGAATATAGAAAGGTACTAATTAATTGTTCATATAAATGACATTCAAGTTGTCCTTAATTGATGTACACCCCAAATGTTAGACACCAACAACAATTGGGGTGTACTTTTTTATAGTTAAATTTTCACGAGAGGAAAATGTAATGGTAGTAAGAAGGTATTTAGATGGAAATGATGGAGCGAAGAGACGTGCAAAATCTATAAAGGTTCATCCAAGTGTAATTCAGCAGTAAGGTAGTTCAAAACAGTTTATTTCGCAAAATACATATGGATTGGTGCTGTTATTCATTTGAATCTTAGTAATACCCTGATCTAGATGCTAGCCCAAAAAAGTTCGCAATCTATTATTAGTAATTCATGAAGATAAGATAATGAAAAAATATTTTTTCATTTTAATATTTAAAACTTATGTATACGTGTTACAATGAAGTTCTCCGATTTATTTTATTCTTCTATTTAGAATTTATGGTTTAGTTTCCAATAATACAAAAGTGGCTGTAGTAAATAGATAAATGAATGAAGTGAAGCGATTAGAGTGGTTAAAAGGCTGTTAAGCATAATTATCAAAAAAATAAATTCACTTAGTTAAGTTTTAGGGGTTTATTATGGTAAGGATTTCATCAAATTTGAATAGTTCTAGATTAAACTTTTGATCCAATTAAAGTCAAAAATAATCTTTTAAATGAAGTCTATGTTTCATCCAGGTAATTTAGAATAATTCGTAGCCTTAACATTGCTTAATATAGCAAAATAACATATTCGAAAGGTGGATAGATAAAACTCCGCTTGTAAAAACTAAATTGTTATATGAGAAGATATACGTAAAAGGATATAACGGTAATTTCATTTCGAATGATACCATAAATGAATGTAGAAAAAATAAAGGAGCAAACAATTAAATAAACTATATCAGTTGTAAGAATGAAAGGGAGAAGTATCTAGTGTTTAATATAAAAGAAAGATTGGAACAAATGAAGCTTAAAACGAAGTTGTCTATGGCATTTATTGCAATATTAATTATACCAAGTCTTATCGTAGGAGTATCGTCTTATGATAAAGCAAAAACAGATCTTAATGAAACAATTCTACAAACTGCGAAAGATAATGTGAGTATTTTAAATAAGATAGTTGATGATGAATTAGAAAATAAACATGTAGATGTAACTCATTTTGCAAAGATACTTACACAAGGTGATTATAACGCTGACCAATTGCAAAATGTGCAAGGTAAATTTGATCAATATATACAGTTACATCCAGAGATAGAAACAATTTATACTACATCTAGTAATAATCAATTTATTCATGCGCCCGTTGGAAAAATACCTGAAGGATTTAACCCATTAGAAAGTAGTTGGTATAAGGATGCAGTAAAAGCTAATGGAGAGATTATTGTTTCGTCTCCCTATAAATCAAAGGCTACAGGCAATATGGTAATAGCAATTGCAAAGCAAAATGCTGATAAAAGTGGTGTCATTGGTGTGGACTTGAATATTAATGATATCGTAAAAACTTCTAAAATGATAAAAATAGGAAAACAAGGATTTGTATCTATAGTAAGTCAAGATAAGACTATAGTTGTTCATCCTACACTTAAGCCAGGTGAGAAATTAGAGAAATCATTAGCAGATGAACTATACAAGAAAGAAGATGGAGTAATTACTTATAGCCTTAATGGTGAGGATCGAAACATAAGCTTTAAAACAAACAAAAAAACAGGCTGGAAAATAGCTGGTGTAATGCCTATTAAAGAAATTGAAGAAGCTACCAATCCTATTTTTTATAAAACGCTCACTATAATAGGGGCTTCATTGTTGTTAGGTGGAATTGTTATTTTCTTCATTCTTAAATCTATTATTAATCCATTAAGACAATTAGTTATTTCAGCTCAAAGAATTAGTCAGGGAGATTTAACTGAGAAAATAGATATTCGTTCAAAGGATGAACTTGGTCAATTAGGAGGTAGTTTCAATACAATGGCAGAGTCGTTACGTAATATAATTTCTCAAATTAACACATCTGCAGGACATGTGGCTGCTTCGTCTGAGGAACTAACTGCTAGCGTCGAGCAAGCCAGTGTTGCGACAGAACAAATTACAAAAGAAATGGAAGAAATATCGAATAGTGCAGAAGTTCAAAATAATGAAGTTGCGTCTGGAGCGAAATTAATTGGTGAGGTAACACGAAACATTCAATGCGTAGCTGATAATGCTTCTGAAGTATCGGCTTCATCCTTATACACAAAACAAAAAGCCAATGAGGGTGAACAATTAGTAGAACAAACTGTAACGCAAATGCAGTCAATCCATCATTCTGTTTCTCAATCTGATAATGTAATTAAATTATTAGATAAGAAATCGCAGCAAATCGGAAGTATATTAGAAGTAATTCAAAATATTGCAGCACAAACAAATTTATTAGCATTGAATGCAGCGATTGAAGCGGCAAGGGCAGGAGAACAGGGGCGTGGCTTTGCAATTGTTGCCGATGAAGTCAGGAAGTTAGCGGAGCAATCATCCGAATCTTCAATGGAAATTGGAAGTTTAATTAATGAAATACAAGCAGATGTACATGAGACTGTAAAAGCTATGAATGAAGTAGGAGTTGAAGTGCAGTCAGGGATTCAGGTTGCGAATGATACAAAACAAAGTTTTTATGAAATCTCAAAATCTGCAAATGATATCGTGTCAAAAGTACATGGTATGGTGGAATTATCAAATAAAATGACAAGTGATGTAATGGAAGTCGATACATCAATTAATCAAATATCTATGGCTGTGAAAGAGAATTCTTCAAGTATGCAAACGATAGCCGGTTCATCTGAAGAACAACATGCTTCTATGGAAGAGATAAATTCTTCAGCAGTACAATTAGCACAGATGGCCGAAGAACTTCAAGAATTAATTGGTGGATTTAAGATATAAGTTCAGATTCTAAGATAGAATCCTAGATAGTGAGTTTAAGGATAGAAGTTAAAAATCTTATAACGATAAAAGGAGCAAATTAATTTGCTCCTTTTTCACTTGCATTCTACATGAAATTTAGTATCATATTAACTTTGTTGTGGTGCACCACCATGATCGCCAACACTATATGTAGGAGCAGGGTAATGTCCATGAGTAGCAAACTGATCCGCTTTAGAAAATGGAGAAATTCCCACCGTTAGAATCCCAATAAAAGCAATACCCGATAATAATAGGCTGATTTTTTTCATTATTTTAACACTCCTTTTTCGATTGATTTTCGTCTTGCTTGATAACAAATATGGAAATAATTACTTACCTTTTGGTGGTTCTCTAATTGTCTACATTTTGTGGCAAATAATTCGGCGTATTCGACAACACATTCCCATAATTCTTCTTGCTCAAAGTATAAGATTCCTTCTTGAATGATTTTTTCTAATTCTTCCAGTGGAATATTTTTATTTAATCTTTTTAAAATAGAGAAGTGGTGTGTGTATTCTTCGTTATGAATTCCTCTGCAGATCTGTAATCCCCTATCAATGAGTTTGCTAGCTGCGGATTGTTCTCCTAATTTATAATGTCCCTTAGCTTGTAGGAAGATAGCTTTGAAGTGTGTAGGGATTTTTTCTGTTACTTCTGAAAGGTGACGAATAGCTAGCGTAGACATACTTTGATCAGAATACAACCACCCCATAGTACTTTTTACGTATAACAAGGAATCTTCTTCCTTATTCTTCTGTAGTAATTCAATTGCACAATGTAGATATTCTTCTGCTTGTTCGTACTGATTTAAATAGATACAGCAACCCCCTAACAAACTATTACAAAAGGCTGTTTTTACTTCATAACCTTCATACTTCGAAAAGATTGCTCTCGATTTATTTGTGTATTCGATAGAGGCGAGCATGTTATAGGTATGGTGATAAAAAGTAGCAATTCTATAGTAAAATTCAGCGTGTTCAATTTCATCTGGAATGTCTACTAATATCTTTTCTGCCAGTTTATAATGTTCTTCTGCCTCAGTAAAACTTGATATAAAAGTAGAATGAATGGATTTGAAAAAGTGATAGTAGAAGCGTAGAAAATGGTCTGTAGGCATATCGTAATCACTAATAGCATCAAAACTATTTTGTTGAATACCGAGGCTATCTGTTAAGACTGTGTAACGAAATTCAAGTAATGAGTAATATAGTAACAAATTTTGATCCTGACGTTCTTAATTTGACTCAATGCTTAACTTAATAATTTTTTCATCAATTTTCTTTTTTAGATTAGTAGCTTTTACAACTTGTTGAGATAGTATAGATCGATACCAGTCGTTCAATAGAGAGGTTAATTGCTCATTTCCCTTTACTGGAACACTCACTATATACTCCCCCATCCTATAGAAATATCTTAATCCTATTTAATTGTAACTATCATAGCAAAATAGAAGGAATATTGGAGGTATTTTACAATGTTTTTCAATAAAATTCATAGAAAATAATCAATTCATGTCGAATGTACCTAGAATTCAAGAAATTTCCTTTTCGTCAAACAGATTAATTACGTATTCATTTTTAAATTAATTCATTGGGTACTATAGTATATATTACTAATAAATGTATAAAATTGCGTATATAAATTAAGAAGAGAATAAAGGAAGTAAAAAAACTTGTAGGCATTCCTACAAGTTTTTTAGAAAATGTAAAAAGGTGAAACAGAATATCTCATTACTCGTAACAGGGAAACTATCTTACTTATGGCTTGATTTCATTATATAACGAGTATTAATATTTAGAGTTTAGGTATTTGGAAATTTTGTGAATTAATAAAGAAGTTTTTACTATTTTAAGGATTTTTTTGTAGTTGATTAAAGGGGAATTAAAGGCTGGTAGAGGGGAGACAAGGTGCATAAAAGAGAAAATCTCCTTTAATTGTTCTAAAAAGATGATTTTAAAAGCTATTTGGGTATAGAATAAGCAGTTCATGAATTTATCACCATTTGTGAAAGTAAACGAGAGACCCGATATATAAGCAAGAGATTTGGTGAAGTAGCTATAAGAAGGGGATAGGTATAAATTTGTTAAAGTTCAGTGTAATTATCGGGATTTTAACCTTGTTTGCTTTTCTAATAGGGTAAGTTAAAGAAGATAGGAAGTTTTCCTTTAAAATATGCTTTTTTGATGGGAAAGGATTTTTTCATAACCAGAACAAATAAATGAATAAGTTCATATACTGTATTGTCGTTAAAGTAAGGCATTATTCTCTCTGGACAAAGGAATCACTAGAACAATATGTGGTTCCTTTATTCTTAAGTATAATGTCTATGAGTAATTTGAAATAACCGAAGAAATAAAATCTTTGTTAATGGGCAGTCACATGATTCTAGGTATAGTAAGTTCACAATTTAGACTATAAAAGTTAAAGTGTCTTTAGCTAAGAAGACTCCCACCTTAAGAAACAAGCAGTGATTATGAGTAAGCGGAGATAGTTCAAAGTGTGGAATATTGTTTGATTTGGTTAACACATAAATTTAGCATCTCTGTACTGGTGTAAGAATTATAATGTTTATACCATTCTATTGTATTTTCTAAAGTCTGTTGTAGGGACCACTTCGGTTGCCAATTAAGCTTGAATTTTGCTTTACTAATGTCAAGGTTTAGTAAATTTGCTTCATGAAAATTCATTGGACCCTTATTTTCTGATGTCCAATCTCCGCAACCCCAAATATCTAGTAAACTCGTCACTAATTTTTCTACTGGAACAATATTGTCTAGGGATGGCCCAAAGTTCCATGCACCTGAAAAAATAATACCACTATTAATAATTTTTTCTGTGAGGAGTAAATACCCGTTTAAAGGTTCTAGTACATGTTGCCAGGGTCTAATAGCAGTAGGGTTTCTAATAATAATCTTTTTATTCGATTCTAGTGATCGTATACAATCAGGAATAATCCTATCTATTGACCAATCACCACCACCAATTACATTACCAGCTCGAACGCTTGCAATTATTTTCTTGTGGTGAGAAAATTTCTCTTCTGAAAAATAAGAATTTCGATAGGAAGAAATTAAAAGCTCACAGCATCCCTTACTTGAACTATATATGTCATGACCGCCCATAGGATCAATTTCACGATAACCCCAAGGCCATTCTTTATTTTCATAGCACTTGTCACTTGTCACCATAATTCCTATTTTAGCGGATTCATGTAATCGAATTGCTTCTAGTACATTCATAGTTCCTACAACGTTTACCTCGTATGTCTCTCTAGGATATTCATATGAATATTTAACTAGAGGTTGTGCAGCTAGATGAAATACAATTTCAGGATTATAATCTGTAAAAACTTTATTTAGTTTACTAAAATCTCTTATATCTCCGCGAATATCTATTATATCATTTTGAAGATTGGTAACATTAAAGTTATCATGTTTATTCTTAGGATCTAATGAATATCCAATTACAGTAGCTCCCAATTCCTTTAACCATAGGGATAACCAAGAACCTTTAAAACCAGTATGTCCTGTAACTAAAATTTTCTTTCCGTAAAAAGCATTATTAAAGTTTTTGTTTAACAATTAATCGACCTCCTTTAGTACAATGTTTTCAGGGGATTAGGTATAAATGTGTATTATTTTTATACCAATTAATAGTTTTAATAATTCCTTCTTCAATATTAATTCTAGGTTCCCATGAAAGAGATTCTTTAATTTTGTGAACATCTGCTTCAGGAATCCATCTTTCATTTGTTCTAGAGGAAATTGCACCGTAATTCGGTCTGGAATTGGTGTTCAAATGTTTGAATAATAATTCTACATAATACTTTAAAGGATGAATGGTACCACTCCCGATATTAAAGATATCATTTTGTACAGTAGTATTTTCTACCGCTAGGATACAGGCATCTATTATATTTTCTATATAACAATAATCTCTTAATTGATTGCATAAAGTTAAATTTACATCTTTGTTTTGTAATACTTGCAAGATAATATAGCTGAATATTTTATGTGGCTCCTCGGCCTCTCCGAATATGCCAAAAGGTCTTAGTGTTATAAGATTAATATTGTTTTCGCTAGCAATTTGATGGGCGAGTATAGTAGCAGCAGCCTTGGTACTTCCATAGATATCCACAGGTGTTAGTAGCATATTTTCATGAATAGGCTCCATTTTATTACCGTATTCAGAACTACTGCCCATATGAATAACTTTTTTACAATTTACTAATTTTGCTGCCTGAATTATGTTACATGTTCCTATAATATTTGTTTCTATAGCATGTATATAGTCTGTATGGGCAGAATTTACACCATAGGCGGCCAGGTGAAAGATATAATCCGGATTCACTTTCTTTATTGCATCTTGTACTTGTTTTTTATCTCGTATATCTATTTCATAGGTTTCAATATTTTTTAGAATATCGTTCAGTCTCCAAGAATTGGATGATGTTCTTATCAAAAGAACAATTTTTGCTTGTAAATTTAAAAGTCTTCGTACCAAGTGAGAACCAATAAAACCGTATCCACCAGTAATAAGAAAAGTTTTATTTTTAAATGAAGTAATCATAGTGATAATCTATCCTTTATTAAGATGTATTTTTAGTTAATGGAATAAATTCACTTATATTAACATAAGGAGAATATCAGTCTTAGCTGTGATGAGGGGAGGAGTATTTAAAATAATTTTTTATTGTAGTTGTATCAATTTGGTCAGCAAATAAAGGGGATGGGGATATTTGTAAAGTGTTTTGAAGGATATGGTATGTCTTGTTCAAGTGTTCAATATAAGGGATGTATATATGATCTAAAATTGCTGGAGGTAAATCTAAAGTTTCATGTTTCCATAAGTCGAACTCATTTGGATTAATAATCTGCATACTTCCAAAATGAAAAGCTATTAATTCATCTTGATCAATAAGAACTTTGTTATCTGTTTTTGATATAGAACTGCTATTTAGAATAACATTCCAAGGTGCTGCATCAATACCTTTGTGAGTCATGATTTTTATATTAGCAAAAATGTTAGGAATGTAATTTAAATATTTTTGGTCACCCCATCTATTCATTTCAACATCATAATGATTTTTGCAATATTCTAGGCATTTATCTTTCCACCATGTTAAAATTTCTTTACTATTTTGATCGTTTTTAAATCCTACTAAACCAGCTTGGTATATACCGTGTATGTTTTCAATTTCAGTCGAACTTCTTTGAGGACAAAGGAATACAGAGTATTTCCACCATTCATCAAGAATGATATTAGGTGTTGTAAAGAAATACATATCAGCATCACAATATATGATGTGATCAACTTCGGGATAAAGACTAAGGACATGTAGACAAAGAGGTGCTTTTAATGTCCAACAATATTCTTGTAAATTCCTCTCATTTTTTATATTGAGTAGTTCATGATTTTCAATATCTTTTACCGGAATGAGTATGGCGTGCTTTAATTTTAATTTTTTCAATATTTGATAAGTCAAATCATCCATACAACAGATCCATACAGTAAATTTAGCGTTGAGATTTTCTAAGGAATAATAAGAGGTCAATCCTTGAATTAATCGTTCTTTACTTATAATCATAGAAAAGTTCATAAAATGATTCGATTGATTCATTTTTCTTCTTAATTGTGAATCTTTATATAAGGTTTGGGCTTCATTTATATCTTTTTTACTTAAAAATTGTTTCGTATTTTTATTGAGTTTTTCTTTTAATTGCTTTAAAACAAATTGAATTCTCTCTAAATAAGGAGTGTAAATATGGTTTAATATATTGTTTGGTATTGAAATTTCTCCCAAAGACCAAAGGTCAAAATCATTTTCAGTAAAGATAGTAATACATGCAAAATGGTAAACAACTAGTTTATCGTTTTCAATAAATATATCGTTTTTAGTCTTGTCAATTTTGTAATCGTTATTATATATACAGTTCCAAGGCGCAGTATTTATACCTAAGTTATTTGAAATTTTTACTTTTGGAAAATAGATAGGGATATAATCTAAATACTTTTGGTCGCCAAACTTTCCCTCCTCAGGCTCGGCACTGCACCAATCTATACATTTATTTTTCCACCATCTTACACTTTTTAGTCCATAGAGATCATTCTTAAATCCAATTAGACCAGCCTGATACTTTCCGTACATTTTTTCTACCCAATCACGATCTCTTTGGGGAGTAAGGAAAATAGAATGTTCACCCCACTCTTCAAAAATAATATTAGGATCAGAGAAAAAGCATAAATCACCATCACAATATAGAATAGATGATAAATCATAATTTACCAATAAATATTCTATCAAGACAGATTTTAAAGTCCAACAATATTCATTTACTTTTCTTTTTCTCTTAATTGCTTTTAGTTCACTATCTTCTAATTCTTCAACTTGTAAAAGGTTTACGTTAATTAGATTCATTTCTTTTAATAATGAATATGCAAAAGGATCTATACAACAAATCCACAATGTGAAGTTTTCCGAGTACTGCATTAATGATTGCTGTAAGGCAATGATTTTCAAGACATATTCACTACCTACAATGACACAGAAATGATTATTTAAATTATGTTGTTGATTATAGAATTGAGGGTTAATTTTTTTTTGAGTATTTTTGGGGGAGAGATTTGAAGTTTTAATTCTTTTGGAAAGCGGGTTAACTATTTTCTCATTAGAGGGGATATACAATCGAGGTAAACTTATTTTTTTATCATTAAAGCTCAATGTTTATTCAGTCCTCTCCACTAAATTTTATTAGGATTCCAACTTTCATCTACAGTCTTTATATCTTTAGGAGTATCGACACTAGCCCAAAAATCATTGTGTTCATAGACTGCGAGCTCATTATCTTTTATTAAATTTCGGAGAGGAGCTTCTTCTAAAACACAATCATCACTGTTACTTAAATAATCGAATATTTCTTTGTTAAATACAAAAAAACCACCGTTAATTACTTCATCAAGTAATGGTTTTTCTTTAAAATCAATAGCAATGCCATTTTCGACTGCTAATAGGCCATATTGACTATTCTTTTTAATTCCAGTTAATGTAGCAATTTTTCCTTTTTCTTTATGGAATGCTATTAGTTTATCAATATCTATATTGGCTAATCCATCGCCATAAGTTAATAAAAAGGTTTCACCCTGTACAAAGGGTTCAAGTTTTTTTAGTCTTGCCCCGGTCATTGTATCAATTCCTGTATCAATAAAGTGTATATTCCAATTTTCTAATTCCTGAAGTAGCGTATATTGACTGGTTTTAAAATTCAAACTAAAGTCATTTTCTTTCCAGCTAAAGTCCATAAAATATTCTTTAATTTTCTCCCCTTTATATCCTAAGGGCAAAATGAAATCAGAATGTCCATATTTTCTATACCAATTCATTATATGCAAGAGGAGAGGCTTTCCTTGAACTCGAACTAATGGTTTGGGAATGTCCTCTAAAATTCCTTGCATCCGAAGCCCTTTTCCGCCACACAAAATTATGACTTTCATAGATCTATTTCCTTCCTCTCTATATATTTTACTAATTTAAGCTATGTAGTTTGTTTGATAAATGTATACACGGTTGTACCATAATGACAATCAACTAAAAAATATATGTTAGATTTATAATTCAAATGCTGATTAAATGTGGAGAATACGCACTGTAGTTTATCATCAATTGTATGTAAATTAGGTTATATTAAAAGTTCATGCTTTAGTTTTATTTAATACTAATGAAAGAAATTGTTTGTTCGTAAGATAAAAGAATGGGAGGGGAATCAGGGGAATTGAAGAAGCTTATAAAGAAAAATCTAAGAAGACAAAATTATACTGAAAATAAGATAAAGCATGGAAGTAGGCAGTCGTGAACATACTACGTAAGCAGAATATACCGATTGTATAAATGCTTTCAAAGAAATTTACAGGGGAATAACGAAGGGAATTAGCTATTTAAAGGAAAAGGGAACAAATATTACATTTTACATTCTAAAAATTTAAAAAAGAGCACCGTATAAAGGTGCTCTAGTGATGGAATTAATTTTGTAAAGAACTATTGATCCTATAAAGAAGGACTTACAAATTATTATATGAACAGTTTATGAATTAAGTGTGTATCAATTAGATGGGAATTTTATTTCGCTACATCTATTTTAATTTACAGACAAAATCATGTTAAAAGTAAAAATAAAATTAATAAGTTAATGTTATTTTATTTAAAATATAATCCCAATCGGAATCATCACCTTCCCATCTATCCTGATAACGTGGGAGTTCAATTGAACAAACCCCCGGTATGCCCCAATTTTGTTCAACAATACTAGATATACCTTCCTTAAAATTAACAATAAGAATATTAAAATCTTTATTTGTAATTTCCGATAATACGTTTTGTAATTCAACTGCTTCATCTCGATTTCCCCAAATTCTAATGAATAAAATTGATTCGCTATTAGTTATTTTCTTAAGGAATCGATTAATTTTAGTGTCTAGTTTAGCTTTAAAAGAAGGATAGGTAACTTTCCAATTCTCATCTGAGTTAATAGGAAAGTCATGCATTGAAAAACAATTATAATAAGTGTCCTTTATACAGTAGGTAATTCGTTCTGCCCATTTAGTTTGATTATCAAATTCTGATTCAATAAGGCCGTAACTTTCTGAACCTTCTATGACCATATTTTCCAAGTTCATAAATTTTTCAAATCGATTTTGAAGTAATCTGTTTACATCTGAAAGTGATGGATAATAAAACCAATCTAAAGGTCCAGAAAATGTTCTTAAATGGTGTCTTTTGATTTGGTTGGTAACTTGACACAATCCTCCTAAACTTACAATTAGACCATAGGATTTTTGTATATCTTCTAGGTTCATCCGCATCATCCTTTTTATAAAAATAATTTAAATTATCTGTTCATTATATGATGCAATAATATACTGATGTGGGCCTATATATCGAAGTACATAAAACTAAGACATTCGTACAAACTTAAAAAATCAAAATTTCTAAGTTAAGGAATTTTATCTTTGATGTTATATCATGAAGTTGCTATTGAAATAAACTCTGATAGGGATATTGCACTAGGTTATATATTTTCCAGTAACCTAAATTAGAAACCTGTCCTTGATTACGGTAGTAAATTGTTGTTCTTTTAAAAGAAACCTTAGATAAAAAAGAAAAATCTATTGATTCTAGCATTTAACCAGTAGATTTTTCTTTGAGTTAGCATCTTTTACAGAATAATTATTGACGAGGGGAAATTCTACTAAGAAATGCCATTAAATGCTGTACTAATTTCTAATGGTCCCAGTATCTTTTATTTTGACGTGTGTCTTTACATTTATTTTAGCCTCTGCTATCGCTTGCGACCAATTTCCTTTTACTTTTTTCCATTCTTTATATTGAAAAGCTCTAGCATATAGGGATAATCCGATTGGATCAATTTTATTCTGCTGTATTTCATTTAATATATTTTGTAAATTATTATTAATTTCTTTTTGAATAGCACTTTTTAAATTATATATATTTTTTTTATTATCATAGTACCCCTTAATTAAATTCGAATTGGTTTTTTCTACTAAAGCTACATTGGCATTAATATCGAGATTAAATACAAACTTTCCATTTTGAAAAGTAACATCTACCTTCCTTGTCGCATTCTGTACGAAAATAGAAGTGTTTGTTTTTTTGTTGGATTTTTTAGAAGGAAGCGCAAGGTGTAGTATCATTCGGCCGTTACTCTTTGGCTTATTTATAAGATTGAAAAATTTAACATCTTTTTTAGGGAGATGAGTTAAATATTTCCCTCGGCGATTTAAAAATGCAATTCCTACTGTGTCGATTTCATTATTTGTTTTTTTGATAATTGGAACAGTTTGCGTCATTCCTTCTTCATTTTGTTCTCTCATTAATTGTTGAATTGTAGAAGAGACGGATTGGTTATTTTGAATGGAGGATTCGATTACACCATTTATATAAGATGATAGTGATGGTTTACTAAGCTTATGAATTTTAAAAATTTCTTCTGCATGTCCATCTACAAGTACTACTTTAGCATTAATGGTAGCGTAAGGATCACGATAAGAAGAATCAAGTTCCTGCAACCAATTTGTTTCTCGCGCTAATTTTTTTCCAATTAAAATGATTTCAGCTTTGGAAGCTGTCAAATAGCCCGTTAACTTCGTATCTATCTTACTGAATCCAGTATATACAGTTGATGCTTGTGTCCAATGTTCTATAGTACTTTTTTGCTGTTTATGATGAAAGAGTGGTATGCTTGTTCCAACTTTTATGTCTCCATTAGGGGTTCTATCCAAGCCAATTAACAGGATTAAAGAAACCTTCTCAAGAGGAATTCTCTGACTACAACCAATTATATATACACAACATAGTACAATCCATATCCATTTTCGAATCAAAGTTGTTTCCTCCTAGTAACCCAAGTAAAAAGAATACTGTAAGCGAAAAATAAGATTGGGAATAGAATAAAGAAAAGGACATTTAAGATATCCATAAGAGAATATATAAACAAATATTGATCCACATCGGGATTTACGAAAATAAATAGGCTAACTATAAATAAAATAAAAGCAAGCAGCGCCCAATTTCGGGCGTTTTTTTGAAGTGATATGGTCATAGATTCAAAACTGAAAAATAAATACGGATATAAAGTAGTGGAGAATACAATTAAATAGTAAGCGATATAAATAATTTCTAATCGTTCCATGAAAGAAAAACGAACCCCTTGTAACAAATGAAATACGGGCCAAATTACATCTTTTATCCCCTCGGGGCTAAAGTATATATAAGAAAGAATAGTCACATATAGATAGAAAATCATGGTTCCAGTATTAGCTATTAGTAGTCCTTTTATGGCCTTTTGTTTTTTTTGTAAGAACGGATATATATAATATGCAATTTCTAAGCCAGCATAAGGAGTAATAGTTTCTTTTGTTGCCTTTAAAATAGGATATAATCCCTCTTTAAAAATAGGTAGTAGGTGTAAAGGGTTGTAGTTACTCTTTAGTGAAAAAAGAAGAAATAGTGGCATCCAAGTAGTGAAGAAGAAAACAAGCATAGAATAACTAGTAAGAGCCCTTAACCCACTCAGAGCTAAAATAATAAAAGGTAATAGTAATAATATGGTGATTTGATAAGCAGGAGTGGAAGGGAATATCCACACTTTTACAATATCAGTTGCCTTTAATAAAGTATTAAAGCCAGCAAAAAATAAATAAAAGGCATATAAAAGAAAAAGAATTGTCCCTATCCATTTACCAAAGTAAGTTTTTAAGATTTGTGAAAAATTTTTGTTAGGATTTTTTTGTAACATTAATATAATAAATACGCCGATTATAGAAGTAGCTATCCATCCAAGAATGATCGAAATCCAGCCATCTGTACCAGCCGTAGTAGCAAGTGGGCTTGGCATAATTAACATACCAGATGCAAGTTGTAGTGAATGAATGAAAATAATAAATTCGAACAAAGTTAAGTTTTGGAACTTAAGATTCCCCATGTGAACCACCTTCTTTTTTCCTTCTTTGTTTCGGCTGACCTGTACTCGAGCGGCTGGTAAGCATAGAAATAGGAAATCTTATAAAAGAATCTTTTAATTCATGAAGCCGAAATGGTGCGATTGGCAATCCGTATGGTGAACCATAGGAAGTTAGTGAAACAAAATGAGCAAATAAGAGCATTAATCCACTAACAATACCTACAATCCCATAAAAGTAAGCCAATAACATCATTGGAAAACGAATAAGGCGTATAGAACTTGATAAATCATAATTAGAAACAATAAATGAAGCAATGGCTGTAATAGAGACGATAATAACCATAACGTTACTCACAAGACCTGCTTGAACAGCCGCCTGTCCAATTACAATCCCTCCAACAATTCCAATAGTTTGTCCAATTGGTTGTGGTAAGCGAATACCAGCTTCACGTAGCATTTCTAGCGTGATTTCCATTATAAAAGCTTCCAATAAGGGAGAGAAAGGGACTTTGACTCTTGATGTTGCAATAGAAGTGTATAAATCTATAGGAATGATTTCAAAGTGAAAAGAGACTATAGCTATATAAAATGCTGGTAAAAAAATAGCTATAATAAATCCTGCAAATCGTAATAAGCGAAAAAATGATGCAACGAGCCAATGAATATTATAATCATCCGGAGTTTGAAAGAATCCAATTAAATTCATTGGAACAATCATTGCGCCAGGGGATCTATCCATTAACACTGCTACTTTCCCATCAAGTATATGATTTGAAATAGCATCTGGGCGTTCGCTTAAATAAGCCTGTGGAAAAGGAGACCAATTTTGATCCTTTGTAAAATTAGATAGTTCACCAATGCTTAATACCGCATCCGTTTTAATTCTACAGATTCTGTTTTCTATTTCTTGAACTACATCTGCATTCGCAACGTCACCTAAATAAATTAAATAAACAAAAGAAGTTGCTCGTTCTCCAATCGTCAGCTTTTTGATTTTTAACTCTGCAGAAGGAAGATATCGACGAATTAAGCCTATATTTTTCGTGGCATTCTCAATAAATCCATCATGCGATCCTTTAATAGTAACTTCTGAAATTGGTTCTTGAATCGCTCTCTCTGCCCAGCCTTTTGTATTTATTAGAAGTGAACGATTTTCTCCTTCCATAAATAGTACACATTGACCTTCAAGTAATCCTTCTTTAATTTCATTCCATGTATATACTATTTTGGTATGAGTAGCGATAATATTAGAATTAAATATTTGACTGTCTTCATTTACTTCTTGTAATAATGGTGTAACAACATTGCCTTTTAAAGCAACACCATCAGTAAGGCCTTCAAAGTAATATAGTAAAATATTCGTATTTGTTTTTAATTGCAAAGGGTGTTCAATTAAATCTGCACTAATATCAAAGATATTATCTAATGTATTTTTAAGTTCTTTTAAGTTACTTGTTTGGATCTTTTCAATATTTTTATCTGTTTTAGTTTCTAAGGTCTCTTCATTTAAGGACAAAATTGACACCTCTTTAATATATAACGATTAGTTGTATTTATTATTTTTATAAGATGGAATTTTATTCACAAATTCAAACAAATTGGGAATAGAAATTAATAATTGAGAGCAAAAAAGTAGAGGTAATTTGTGGGGAAATCTAAGTATCAAGATAGAATTGAAATTTGAATGATTATAATAAAAAAGAACCCTTGATAGGCTCTTTTTCATAGTTGGTAAATATGTTGTCAACAATAGAGGATAATTAAGGTAGTAATTTAGATGTCTTTAAGTTAATCAGCTGAATTTTGTAGGAGAATTGTTTTTTCATACCTTAATGCTCGATTAAAAAGGACACTACGTTTATTTGGGTGTTCTAGTGTATTTGAACTTTGCATGCTAACAATTTTTGTTTAGGGACAAAATTGTTTTCTGAATTGAAAGAAAAATAAAGATGCAAAATTCCTATTAGTTATTTTGGTAGGTATCAAATATTTCTTTGGCCTTATTTACTTGTTGTTACCGTACGTTTATATGTTCCTAAGGGAAAGAAATACTTTCATTTTTATTACCCTCTATTGTTTGATTAAGATGGTAACACGAAAATGAAACGTTTACAACCAGAAAATAAAGAAAAAATAGTAAAATACGACTTTTTCCGACAATTCATCTGTGTTTATATATAATATTTTTATAGGAAAAGGTGAAGGGAAACGTACCTTTTCCTATAAATTTTTTGTAGGAATTAGAAATAATTCAAGTAATAATAGCCGAAAATTAAAATGAAATTCAATGAATTTGAACCTAAAGTCATGAAAAACATTGATAACGTTACCATTGAATTTATGAACTGTAAGAGTTTTAAAAAGTATGGTCAAACTTTAGTCCATTTTGCGTTTCTTCCTTTTGAAACTAGCTTAATATGGCCAAATAATTGCAAGGAATTTAAAGCCTTACTAATTGTACTCTCTGCAATGTCTGGATATCTGTTACGAATACTTTCCTTAGTAAAGGGTTGTTTTTGTTTAAGTATAAAATCCTGAATTCTCTCGACTTTAGTATGTTTACATATAGAATCAAGAACAGTGTTATGTAAATCTTTGTAAGCCTCTAATATAATAGTTAAAAACGTTTTTAACCAAAAGCTACTATTGTGTTCCTCACAGTACCAATTTACCGAAGATTTATAAATCGAATTGTAATATTCAGATTCGTTTTTCTTAATATACTTATCCAAACATACATATTTTACAAATGTATGTCCACTCTTAATTAGCAGCAACTGCATTAACATAAATGCTAGCCTACCATTACCTTGATTGAAAGGGACTATGCAATAAAAATTTAATATAAAACGAGCTATTAATAAAAGTGAATGTAGCCCCTTACTAGTATTTAATGAGTTGTATTGATCACATAATTGCTCCATAAACTGTGGAATGAGTTCATGTGGAAGAATGCGGTAACTATTCAAGTGCATTCCATGCTCGGGAATACCTGGAATAATAAAAGGTTTTTCACGCCATTTGGCACTGTCAGAGGTAAGGTAATGTATTAGTTGAAAATGTAATTCCTGTATAGTTGCTGGATTAATTGATAAAGTACAGGAGTTTTTATGTACAAAAGAAAGTGTTTGATAATAACAAAAAATAGCATCTTCCGAAATGTTTTGAGGTACTATATCATCTAAAATAAGCTCTTTTAATCTTTTATTAGGAACTTTTATATCCTCATGAATAGTAGTGAAATTTTTTATGTAATGTAGTGGTATAGTTTTTTCTAAACTATTAAATATGTCAGGATTTTGTTCCTGGTAAGCAGTTAATTTTCCTTTGAATTCGCTAATTTCACTTATTAAATTGATTAACCTCCTTTTTAATTCAATATTTTTATACTTATCATCAAAAAAATCTCTCATTTTTGTTCCCCCTGTACCCCTTAACACGTTGTTGCATATATCATTCCATTCTAAAGGTATTTCATGACATCATTATAAAATAACGACAATTTTGTTCTAATTTTGATCATGTTTTAGAACCTATATTTTTATTTGATAATAAAAACATAGGAATTATAAAGAAGAATCGTTAGGATTCAATTTTAATAGGCATAATCCTAACATCAAATGTACAAATGTACAAATGTACAATAAAAAAATACAAAATATAAAACTATTGACACTTTTGAAAGATTATTTAAAGGATTATTAAGTAGCTATAGATGTGTTTTAGTTTAAAAGTAAATATTGAAGTGGTAATAAAGTTTTCATGGTTGAAAAAAATAAACTATTAATTTGTGACAGTTAAGTGCCTAATCTATTCATTTGGTATGATGAGAATTCCAAAAATAAACCCTAACGAGCTTAATTTTCTATATTTAGCATAAAGATTAGGGGAGGTATGTTGATGAAATGTACTATTAAATATAGAAATATGTAACGTTTAACACTTGTATTGTAAAATAGTTTGACATAAGTTAATTTAAATACTAGGTACAGGAACATGTAATAAAAATTCAGTAAAGTACCCTTTAAACGTTTCACCCTAAAAACGTTTATATTTATAATGAATTTCAAGCAAACTGAAGTTTTTTGTTTGTTCTTGTATCTTATTCGGTAAAAACAATACAATAAATTGATAGAATGTTACGGGAGAATTGGATTTTCAATTCTCTTTTTCTTACCTTACATTATCAATCTCTAGATGATTTGTTTACAGTAAGAATTCACAGGTTAGAAGATGACTATTCAAAAGTACATAAAGTTCAGTTGGATATCATAATGTATTTTATTGTGTTTTTAGGGTTTAGAAAACATGTGTGAATTTAGCCTTGGAAATGACTTGTTTGTATGTTGTATAGCAGAAATGTGAAGTCTGGAAGAGACTGATTTAATCAGCTTCTTCCAGACTTTTTACTTTTAAATTGTATTTTTTTAGCATGAGGGTAAATATAATTATTTAAATTAATATTTGAATTTTTTGTGAAATAATGTAAGGATTTTATTCCTCTATTAATACATAATGTTACAAAATAGAGTTATTGTATTTATTTTATTAACATATGAGATTAAAAATAATAATAAATGTATCAATGTATGAGAGATATTAGTATATTTAATAGAAATTTGTTCGTTTATCTCTATATTGCTATTATATTAGCGATAACAATAATATATTGGGGGGACAAGAATGAATTTGAAATTAACATCTAAATTCGAAGGATTAAGAAAAAGTAAAAAAGGAATTGGTGCCTGTATTTTAGCTGTAGGGGTGACGGCTATTACAATGATTCCTCAAAGTGCGTATGCACATGGATTTGTTGAAAAGCCAAGCAGTCGTGCTGCTTTATGTAGTCAGAATTATGGAGCATTAAATTTAAATTGTGGAAATATAATGTACGAAGCTCAAAGCTTAGAAGCACCTAAAGGATTCCCAGATGGTGGACCGATTGATGGGAAAATCGCTTCGGCAGGAGGATTGTTTGGAGGAACTCTTGACCAACAAACAGCAAATCGCTGGTTCAAAAATACGATTAAGGGTGGAGCAAATACCTTTACATGGAAATATACAGCTGCACATCTTACAAGTAAATGGCATTACTACATTACAAAAAAGGGATGGGATCCTAATAAACCATTAACACGTGCTGAATTAGAACCAATTGGAACTGTGAAACATGACGGTTCGGCCGCATCAAATAATTTAACACATACAATTAATGTACCAACTGATCGAAATGGTTATCATGTTATTTTAGCTGTATGGGATGTAGCAGATACGTCAAATGCGTTTTATAATGTAATTGATGTAAATCTAGTAAATAATGAAACTCCTGATACAGTAGCTCCAAGTCAACCAACTGAATTAAACGCGTCTAAAGTTACTGCCAATAGTGTTGCACTAACATGGAAAGCTTCTATGGATAATATAGGTGTAAAGGAATATCAAGTGTTACGCAATGGGGAAGTAATTGATACGGTACCAGGTACAACATTTATTGATAAAAAACTAAAAGCAAATACGGAATATACTTATACAATAAAGGCGTTAGACTCTGCTGGAAACATATCAAAAGAAAGTGAAGAATTAAAGGTTAAGACAACAAATGAAATCCCAGATATAGAAGCTCCGACTCAACCGAAAGGATTACATAGTATGAGTACAACAGCGACCACTGTTGATTTGATGAGGAGTCCGTCTGAAGATAATGTAGGTGTAGACCATTATATTGTATATAGAGAAAGCTTTGGAGTTATGAATAAAATTGGGACAACGGCTAATACATCCTTTATGGATAAAGGGTTAAAGGCTAATACATCGTATAAATATGTAGTGACGGCGGTTGATTTAGCTGGAAATGAATCTAGTAGAATTGATGTATTAAATGTAATAACAAAGTCAGAGGATTCCACATATGAAAAATGGGATGCAAGAAAAGCATATACAAAAGGTGATAGAGTAGTACATGAGGGAAAAGTGTATGAAGCAGTTCAAGATTATCAAGGCAATGGTGACACAAATTGGATTTTTGCCCTATCGCTTTGGAAGCCAGTTTTGAATAAATGATAAGTGGGAAAATGTAGTTAACATTTTTGGGTTTTTCTTTGAAAGTAAAGGGTCGTTCCAAATATAAATCCCTTAATGGTTTAAATGATATACTAATAAATTTAATCACCATCCTAATGTTTACGAAATGAAAGCAGAAAAGAATCCCAATGGTATTCCATCAAAAAGGAACTCCAGTGGGATTCTTTTATTTTCTAATTTGTAATAGCGTATATTTTCACAGTGAATTTGCTAGTGGCACCAATCGGACTTGCGATATAATATTTAGTATTTGTGTAAGCCTCAGTCCTAGATCCATGTGAAATATTTTTCCAACGAATAGAATCGGTACCCAAGGAAACATCAATCATTACATTGAAAGAGATAGTAGAAGGATGATCTTTCTCTGAAGGCTCAATAACCCATTTTAATTCTTTAGTCCCTACAGTTAAAAATATTATCTATTTGACTTCGTGAAGAGCATTTTTGTAAATTACTTTAATTTTATATAAATTTAAGCAGAAACTTTTATTTTAATTATGTAGATTCACGAATAATTAAGTTAGTAGGATATTCAATAATTTTACGTTTAATAGATTCATCTGTATTTATATATAATAGTATCTCGTTAACGGTTCGTTTACTCAGTTTAACAATTGGAATATCAATAGTACTAATTGTTGGGTTTGTAACTGTACAAATTAATTGATTATCATAACCACAAACAGCTAAGTCAGTTGGAATAGAATACCCTTTAATAGTAGCTCCTTTAATGACTCCAGCAGCAACTTGATCATTTCCTGTAAATAATGCAGTAGGTTTATCTTTTAATTTATCTAGCTTCTCAAAAATTCTAAACCCATCATTAATAGTAATTGCATCTCCAAATAGCCATTTTTTATTGAATGGTAATTGTTTTTCTTTTAAGGCATGCAGATAACCTTGTTGGCGTTTTAATTGTGCTTGACTATTAAGAGAATCAAAACAAAAGCCAATTTTTTTATGCCCTTTGCTTATTAAATGTTTAACAGCTTTGTATCCAGCTTCAAATTCATCGTAACAAATTATCGGAATAGGCGCATTTTCCTCATACTCATTACAAAGTATTATGGGCCCATATGCTAAATAATGCTCTATATTTTCCCAACTATTTTCTAGGGATGCGAGAATTACACCATCTACAGCCTTATTCTTTAGTAATGAAAGTAATTCAAGTTCAATTTTTTTCTCATAAAAAGTCTGATAAATTAGCAATTTGTAATTATGCTTTAATAATTCTTTAGAAATTTCTCTAGCCAATTTTCCGAAAAAGGGATGATCTATATTTGGAATTGATAGTGCAATGGTTTGTGTCTTATTTACCCTAAGATTCCTTGCAATAGAACTAGGAGTATAGTTGAATTCTTTCATTACTTTTATTATTTTCTCACGTTTTTCTAAATTTACATAAGGATGATTATTTAGAACTCTTGAAACCGTAGCATTTGATACATTACATAATTTAGCTATTTCATTAATTGTTACCATAGAGAAACCCTCCGTAAAAAATATGTTGACATGTAATCGATAACATAAAATATAGTCTACTCATGATTTTCAAAATAATTTCTTAGAGGTGATTTAACGTGAAAACTCTTACTACAATTTCTGGACATAGTAAAGACAATTTAGCTTTATTAAAGTGCCTACAGGGGGAAACAAAAGAAAAAGAATTTGAAATTAGTAATATATTACCGAATCACAAGATGAAAGAGAAATTATTTAGGGAAAACAAATTGAAAATAGATATTGATATAGAAAAAGATATTTTCAATTATAGCAGAAAAAATATACAGAAAATAGAATTTATGCCAGTTAATCGGTTGATTTCTCAAGATGAGGTTGAAAAAATTATAGGGGTTTTAAAAGATGTTTTACCGACAGGTCAATTCACAAGTGGACCATTTCAAAAAAACTAGAAGAAGTAATCGGAAGTTATTTAAATAAAAGGTTTGTAATTGCAACAAGTAGTGGCACAGATGCTCTTATGGTGTCATTGTTATCTATTGGTATCCAGCCGGGGGATGAAGTAATTATGCCAGTTAATAGTTTTGCTGCTACTGAAAATGCTGTGTTAGCAGTCGGAGCAAAACCTATATTTGTAGATATAGATCAGAAGAGTTATTGTATTGATCCGTCTAAAATCGAAGAAGCTATAACCCAAAAAACTAAATGTATTTTGCCTGTACATTTGTATGGTAAACAATGTGAAATGAAAAAAATTCGTGAAATCGCGGATGTATATCAATTAAGAGTTATTGAAGATGCATGTCAAGCTATTGGTTCTTCAAATCTTGGAGAATATGGAGATATTATTGTTCTTAGTTTTAACCCATATAAGAATTTTGGTGTATGTGGTAAGGCAGGTGCAATAGTTACTAATAATGAAAATCTTGCAATTTGTTGCAATCAATATAGTTATCATGGATTTGAAATTGATAAAAAAAATAAAAAGGTATTAGACTTTGGATTCAATTCTAAAATTGATAATTTGCAAGCAGCTATTGGTTTGGAAAGGATTAAGTATTTATCATACAACAATTTAAAAAGAGCGTATTTAGCTCAACGATATATTCGTGAGTTAAAGGATTTAGAGGATAGAGAATTAATAAAGCTACCTATGATGACAGAAGATAATGTCTGGCACCTTTTTCCAATTAGAATTGAAAATGGAAGAAGAGACGAGTTGAAAAATAAATTGTACCAATTGTATAACATTGAATCAGATATTTATTATCCAGTATTATCTCATAAACAAAATACCAAATGGGTTAAGGAAAATGATTTGCAAAACAATATGTTCAATACAGAGCAAGTTCATAAAGAAATATTACATCTACCTTTACATCCAAATATGATGTTAGAAGAGCAAAATTTCGTTTTGGAGGGATTATTCAATGTCAATAAGTAATGAAGTTTTAAAGTCTTTAAATTTTGAAAGACTACCACAGGTTAAAAACCCGAAATATGTAGTGTTCTGTGATTTTGATGAAACTTATTATCCTCATAACATGGATGATTCTAAAAGAAGCAATATGAAATTGTTAGAAAAGTATTTGTATGAACAAGGAAGTAAAGGGAATCTAGTAATTGGTTGGGTAACGGGAAGTAGTTTAGAATCAATTGTTGAAAAAATGAAAAAGGGTGGTATTCAGTATTTCCCTCATTTTGTGGCGAGTGGATTAGGTACAGAAATAACGTACTTTGATAGTAATGGGACTACTATAGATGATCAAATTTGGGAAGGGAGAATTATAGAGGGTGGTTTTGATTCTTCAAAGATTGAAAGAATTCTTAAATTGCTAGAAATAAAATATGAAATTTTTTTAAGACCTCAGACACAATTAGGCAGTTCTAAGTACAAATTTAATTTTTATTATGAAGAGCAAAATGAATTTATTGATGCAAAGAATTTAGAAAAGATAGAAGAAATCGGGGAAATATTCCAAGTTGGAGTTAATATTAACAAATGTAATCCATTAGCTGGTGATCCAGAAAATTGCTATGATGTAGATTTTATTCCACTTGGAACAGGTAAAGATGAGATAGTGAAATTTATTTTAGACAAGTACGAACTAGATAGAACAAATGCAATAGCTTTTGGAGATAGTGGGAATGATTTAAGAATGCTACAAGCTGTAAGACATGGTTATTTAGTAGAAAATGCAACAGAAGAGGCTAAAAAAATACACTCAATGTTAGCTCAAGGTGAATACTCGATTGGAATTTTAAATACTCTAAAGCACATTATTAATTAAAAGGGGATGTTCATATAATGAATATTGGAATTATAGGTGCAGGCAGTATTGCAAGAGCTCATTCTAGAGCATTATCAACTGTTGATAATTGTAAATTAGTTGGAGTGTATGATGTTAATTGTGAGAATGCCGATAAATTGGTAAGGGATTTTGGTGGGGAAGTTTTTAATAGCTATGAAGAGTTACTAGAAGTAGTTGATGGGGTAATAATATCTTCCCCGAATTTTTGTCATAGATCTCAAGCTGTTCAAGCGTTATTAAAAAACAAACATGTGTTATGTGAAAAGCCAATGGCAATCTCTTGTGAAGAAGCAAAATATATGATGGCAATAGCAAAAAATACTAATTTAGTCGCTTCAATGGGGTTTAACTATCGCTACTTATCTTATGTTAAGGCTTTAAAACAATTAATTCAAAATGAAGAATTAGGGGAAATAGTAGTGATAAGATTGCATTTTAAAAAGAATAGCGCTTTTAGAAGAACTTCGTTTACTTGGCGAGATGATTTTCAAAGTAATAAAACTAGTGGGGCCTTGGGAGATTTGGGGATCCATCTAATAGACTTACTATGGTTTTTGTTCGAGAGTGATTTTAGAGAGGATACCGTTCGTACTAAAATTAAAACAAATGTTAAGGAAAAAGAAAGCAAACCAGTATTTGTTGATGACTATGCTGAGGTGTATGGCCAATTGAAAAATAAGGTTTTTGTTAATATTACAACATCTAAAAGTTCGTTTCTTGACGATTGTGGTTTTAGTATAGAGGTAATAGGTACGAAGAAAGAATATAAGTATTCTTCTAAAGAGCCAAATAAATATGTACTCTTTGATGGATTGGAAAAACATGAAATCACATTACCATTACCTTTACTAGTCGATCCAGAAAATGAGATTTTCGAATGGTCTGATTCTTTTAGAAGTGAAATTATAGAATGGGCAAAGGCTGCGGAAGGTGGCCCTAAAAAGTCTGTAGCAACATTTGAAGATGGATTTCGTTCACAGGTTATTTTGGATATGTTTTTTGATAAAAGCAGTAGTAATAAAGAGCGATCTGTAGCAACTATTTAGTTTTATGGTAAAAACAGGGGTTTAGAACTTTTACTTAAATCCCTGTTTTTATTTTGGATTGGAGTTGAGAAAAGATGCGGTTAATGTTTTATTATGGTTGCTTATTTTATTTTATTGTAGGAATCATACATGTATGTATAGGTAGTTTAATTCCTTCATTAATACAATATTATGGAAGAACCCCTGATCAATTAGGTGTTTTGATATTTTTTCAATTTACAGGTTTTTTATTTGGTGTTCTAAGTTCACCTATACTAGTAAGAAAGTATCATTATTTTAAAACAATAACATTAGGTGTTTTAGTAATGTCCATCGTTCTAGGAGGTTTTATATATATAAAAGAGTGGGCATATTTAGCTTTTATTTGCTTTGTATTAGGCTATGGAGCAGGTTTGTTAGAAACTACGGTGGGTTCCTTTATTATTTCATCAGAAAGGAATAGTGCTGCTAAATTTAGCATTCTCGAAGTATGGTTTGGGGTTGGGGCGCTAGGGTTTCCGTTACTAGTTAATTATATTATAAAATTTTATGAATGGTATTTTATTCTTTATGGGATATTACTATTCTTTATTTTTACAATATTTGTTTGGTACATGTTTGGACGTACAAAATTTCTAAATTTTTCTCCTCAAAATAATGAAAAGGGGGGAGCATCCCTTTCCTCATTCACTCTGAAATTTAAAAGTGAAAAGATTACAGTTATATTATTTATTTCACTTTTTGCATTCTTATATGCAGGCATAGAAACTAATCTTGCAAATTTTTTATCTACAATAATGATTCTTACCAATAATGAATTAATCAATTCAGTAAGTATATCTTGTTTTTGGCTAGCAATAGTTATAGGAAGAATACTTGTAGGTAAGCTAGCCCATAAAATTAATTATTGGACATACATTACATCTAGTTGCTTTACATTAGTGATTCTTTTATCTCTATTTCCCTTTGTTCGAGGTACAGGTATGTATTTGTTTATCATCTTTATTATTGGTTTAGTCATAGCGGGTGTTTTTCCAATAACATTAATTCTAGCTTCCCGTATTATGGAAAATAATATTGATCAAGTGACTAGTCTATTTATTGCATCGGCCAGTTTAGGGGGGGCACTAGTATCTTTCCTAATTAGCTGGAGTCTATCATTAAATTCTATCACTGTTACTTTTGCGATATTTTCTCTTTTTGCATTGAGTCTAGGTTGTATTATTTTAAAAATGAGGAAAATTGCAACTTACGGTAACGAAAGTACCAAAAAGGTAGAAAGTATGAAAAAGTTAATTTTATTTGGAATTCCTAAAAAGTTGATAAAGTTAAAAATTCTGTATTTGGGCTTTGATTTATATATTGTGCTGTGTAATATATAAAACAGAGATACTTTAAATATAAAAATGATATGCAACAGTGACCAGTTCGCAGGTAATAAAAATTGATTTTAATTAGCTTTTCAGATTAATCTAAGAGAGGTTTGTTATCGAATGGAGATAAAGATTAGTAAAAAGGATAAGATTGTTATCTCTATAAAATTAAAGTCTTTTTTAGCTGAACAATATTCACTGGAATTGCGTGACTACATAAGCTATGAGTTACTTGAATTCATAATAAAGGAATTAAATCCACATTTTAATCAAGTTACTAGGGACAGGTTGGAAATGTTGTTAAAGAATATAGAGAAAGATATATACAGTCAATAGACTTTATATGAGAATTGAAAAACTATAATATCATTTTAGATATCTTAATACCCAGTAAGAATAGAATAAGTAATGCGTTATAAAACACCCATCCAATTTTATTGATTATAAAGGATGGGTGTTTTCTTCATATAGGATGTTATGAAAAAACTGTCGATGAAAGTCTACATTAAAGACTATCCCGCATTTTTGTATGCTATATCATTTTCTATAACTAAAACCTAATGATATATAGACTAATTCCATATGGGAATAGTTGATAAATGACAGAATTGAAACAAAATTAGAAAAAATAACTGTATAATGGTAGAATATGGTTGGTTAACCTATAGATGAATAATCAATAAATCTATTATTAAAGGGGGAATTAATTTGGGGAATAGGAACAAAAGAATGAAAAATTATTTTCAAAGGTTAATAGCTGTAAGTGTTTGTATTTTGTTAGTTTTTCTGGGGAGCAATTATTCAAAAGCAGAAACTGTTGCACCAATAACATTAAATCCTAAAGATGTAGAAGTGTTCACCAATAAAGTAATCCCAGAGAAAATGAAAAAAGAAAACGCAGCTGGTGTAGCTCTTGTCGTTGTAAAGGATAATCAAATTCTATTTCAAAAGGGATTCGGATTTTCCGATAAAGAAAAGAATATCCACATCGATCCTAAAAAAACAGTTTTTCGATTAGCGTCAATATCAAAAGTTTTTACTGCTAGTGCTGTCATGCAGTTAGTTGAACAAGGAAAAATTGATTTAAATAAAGATATAGTAAATTATATGGGGGGATTAAAGTACCAAAATAACATGGGTGAAACAGTTACAATGGAGCATTTACTTACCCATACAACAGGGTTTGATTACGTAGATCCTAGACCAGAGGACATCCATTATCAAGATAATGATTATACAATGCTTAAAGATTATGTAGAAGATAATATGCCCACAGTGGTGAGAAAGCCAGGAGATACATATACATATGATAATTTTGCTTCTATGCTTCAAGGGTATATTGTTCAAAATCTGACAAACACACCTTTTTACAAATATATGGCCAAAAATGTTTTTTACCCTTTAGAAATGCATAATAGCAGTTTTGTTATGACTAATTTTATTAAAGAAAAGCTTGCAACAGGATATGATGCTAAAGGTAATGCTATTCCATTTTATCAAACTAGACCAACAGATATGCCACAAGGGAGTATGTTTTCTACAGGGAGTGATGTAGCTAATTTCATGATTGCTCAATTGAATGATGGTAAATTTAAAAATAACCAAATACTACAAAAAGAAACTGTAGAAGATATGCAAAAAACAAAATTTGCTTTACATCCTAAATACCCTAATATGACATACGGATTTGAGTTCTTTTCACCGCAAAGTCATAACGGGCAATATGTGTTTGGGAAAGGTGGAAATATACCCGGTTTTTCATCTTTAATGTGGTTAATTCCCGAGCATAAAATTGGAGTTTTTGTTGTTACAAATAAAGATAGTTCAGCACTACCTGTTGAAGTATTTGATGATTTTATGAATCAATATTTCCCAGATAAAACAAAGCCGGAATATTTAAACCCCAGTGAAGAAGAATTAAAGAAATTTGAAGGTGTTTACCGTGATTTGAGATTAAAAAACCTAATGTCACATGTAAACATAAGTGAAGGAAAGTTATATGTAAGTGATAAAGTATATGGTAAACAGGAGCTAAAACAAATAGACCCTTTACTATTTGAGGATGAAAAAGGGAATTATATGGCATTTAAACTTCACAAAGATGGTACCGTGAAAGAAATGATACATTGGAACTCTGGCAGTTCAGCGGTGAAGCTAAGTGAGCCTGAGAGATTTAAAGACGTAGATGAAAATCATCCATATGCTAAGTTTATAAATCCTTTACATCAATACGAGGTATTACAAGCAAATAACGAGGGGAATTTCACTCCAGAATCTTCTCTTACACGAGCAGAATTTGCATATGGGTTATCTCAAATCGCTTACTTTACGCCACCTTCAAAAAAAGAACCAGTGTTTTCTGATGTGAAAAATCATCCATATGCGTCACATATTCAAAAGTTATATGAGATTGGTATTTTATATGAAAAAGAAGGGGAACAATTCCATCCAGACCGTGAAATTACTAGACAAGAAGCAGCATGGATTACCTGGCAGTATTTAAAAATGTTAGGAGCGCCATCTGCAGATGCAACTTTAAAGGGAGAAACTGATGATTGGGCAATAGAATCCGTGAAAAACATTGTAGGTCATCGCTTAGTAGGGCCTGAGGTTATATATAATGAAGATGGATCAGCAGATTATCTATCAAAACAAAGTATGAAAAGACAAGAGGCAGCTGCATTGTTATTTTACGTTTTGTTATCTAGTTAATTTGTATTGAGGTAAATTTCACAAAAAGAAAAAATCTAAAGGGCTTGAAATAATACACAGAAAAAGATTAGTCTTCGACCAATGATTTATCGTAACAAACAGGGAGGGATGAGTTATAACCATACTCCAAATCTTAAGTAGAGCTGTTATTAGAAGAATTTCTTAAGTGTTTTGTAATGTAAGGAGCTCCTTTCAGGGGAGCTTTTTTTATTTTATTATTAATAATAAAATAAAAATCTACAACAAGGGGATTCAATTCAAGTTAGGTAAAACTAGGTCACAGTAATACATTAGTTACTGCCTTTCTTTTTTTGAAGGAGATTTTTGTATTTTGGCTAGTGCGACATTGCTATCAAGTTAAGATTATACAAAGTCAATTTAAGGCGGAATTGTTTCCTTTTTCTAAAGGGAGAGTATATTGCTTTATCCATTGTAAATAATTTTGAGTCAGATAAATCTTTTATTCTTGGCATAAAATTAAATCTTAATAAATGGGTAAATTTAAAAATTTATTTGGTGTTACCGACTCTGTCTGTATACAACAATGGACTTTACTTGGAGTAATAGGTATGATAGGCTCGTTATTCGGAAAAGATTCCAATTGAAAAAAGTACATCCATAGAGGAGGATTGGTAATCATGAGTGATAAAGTACTTATTGTGGAAGATGAACACGAAATTGCTGATTTGGTTGAGCTATACTTGAAAAACGAGAATTATACGGTTTTCAAGTACTATACTGCCAAAGAAGCATTGGAATGTATAGACAAGAATGCGCTTGACCTTGCAATATTGGATATTATGCTTCCCGACGTAAGTGGTCTCACTATCTGTCAAAAAATAAGGGAAAAGCACACCTATCCAATTATCATGTTGACGGCGAAAGATACGGAAGTAGATAAAATTACAGGGCTAACAATTGGCGCGGATGATTATATTACAAAACCCTTTCGCCCACTAGAGTTAATTGCGCGAGTCAAGGCGCAGTTACGCCGATATAAAAAATACAATGGAGTAACGGCAAAGAACGAGAATGTTATCGTCCACTCTGGTCTTGTCATTAATATAAGCACGCATGAGTGTTCTCTGAACGAGAAGCCGTTATCTCTCACTCCTACCGAGTTTTCAATCTTGCGTATCCTCTGTGAAAACAAGGGAAATGTGGTTAGCTCTGAGCAGCTGTTTCATGAGATATGGGGTGATGAATATTTCAGCAAGAGTAATAACACTATCACTGTGCATATCCGCCATCTGCGAGAAAAGATGAACGACACGGTTGATAATCCGAAGTATATAAAAACGGTATGGGGGATTGGCTATAAAATTGAAAAATAAGAATAAAAAAATCGATTATTCAAAATTAAAACGAAAACTCTACCAATATATCCTTACAATTGTCATGGCAGCAGTTGTATTTGTGCTGTTTTTGCGTCTATTTATCCAAGGGACACTTGGGGAGTGGATTGTACGTTTTTTGGAAAACAGTTATCATTTAGAGCGTTGGGACGCAATGATAATATATCAGTATACTATACGGAACAATATAGAAATTTTTATTTATGTGGCGGTTGCCATTAGTATTCTTATTCTATGCCGAGTTATGCTTTTAAAATTTGTAAAATACTTTGAAGAGATAAATACCAGTATTGATATACTTATTCAGAATGAAGATAAACAAATTGAGCTTTCTGCGGAATTGGAGTTCATGGAACAGAAGCTCAACACATTAAAGCGAACCCTTGAAAAGCGAGAGCATGATGCAAAGCTGGCCGAACAAAGAAAAAATGAAGTTGTTATGTACTTGGCACACGATATTAAAACGCCTCTTACATCAGTTATCGGTTATCTGATCCTGCTTGACGAGGCACCAGACATGCCAAGAGAGCAAAAGGCAAAGTATGTGCATATCACGTTAGACAAAGCGTATCGTCTGGAACAGCTAATCGACGAGTTTTTTGAGATTACGCGATATAACCTTCAAACGATTACGCTCACGAAAAAGCACATAGACCTATACTATATGCTGGTGCAAATGACTGATGAATTTTATCCCCAGCTTGCTGCAAAGGGAAAACAGGTGGTACTCCATGCTTCTGAAGATTTGACCGTATTTGGTGACGCTGATAAGCTAGCGAGGGTCTTTAACAATATTTTGAAAAACGCCACTGCATACAGCAAGGACGACAGCGTTATTGACATTACGGCGAACCTATCCGAAGATGTGGTATCCATCGTTTTCGAGAACGACGGAAACATCCCGAAAGATAAACTTGCTACCATATTTGAAAAGTTTTACAGATTGGATGATGCCCGTTCTTCTGATACGGGCGGCGCGGGACTTGGATTGGCGATTGCGAAAGAAATCATTGTTCAACACGGCGGTCAGATTTACGCGGAAAGTAATGATAACTCTACGACTTTCACGGTAGAACTTCCAGTCTTCCAAGACTCGGCTAATAAAGGGGATTCTTAGAAAATAATCATTGTTTCTTAAGAAATTCTTAAGGTTATCTCTACTTTTTCTTAGGAAATTAACAATTTAATATTAATAAATGGCTCGTTCTTATGCGGTAGATTTAAACCATAAGAACGAGCTTTTTTTATTTCGTCAAAGAAAGATATGATAACTTATGCGTGGATTAAAATGGCTTACATGAATAAAGCGCTGTTTTTTCAGAGTAAAGTAGAGGTTCAAAAATATAATCAAAATCACAAAGATAACATAGATAATACAGGGACTACCTCAATTATTCAAAAGAAAGAGATTGTAAAAGAACACATCTATCAAGGGAATCTGCTCTTAATTAACAGTACATACCCTATTCGCCGAGAGAGTGTGAAATCAGATATCGCAAATTTATTTAAACATAATGAATTGATAAATGGATACAGGTTGCTTAATACAAATGTTTATTTATCAAAAGAAATAGCAAAAAAATTTTTAGAAATGATTAATAATGCTGTAAAGGAAGGTGTTAATCAATTTTTCATTAAGATGGGGAAAAATATTTGATTTCATATTATCCTTTTTTTAAAAATAAAACAATTGAAGTTGAAATACCAGTGAATGAATTTTATGGAATATATGGAGAAAATATAGATGGGGTGATTGTGACCACCCGTTCTTGAATTATATTCTAAAATGACAAAGTTATAGATTACAATGTAAAGTTAGGAGATTTTAAATGCATTCAGGAGTTTTGATTAATTATTTATATACTTATTTTTTTACTATTATTTTTTGTATAGTGTTTCAAATTGGATTTTATTTTAAAACGAAAAAAAATATATCTATTCAGCATTTTCTATGGGTGTATGTTTTTCTATTTTACCTTTCACTAGTGTATAAGGTGACGCAGATAGGGACTATATGGGATATAGGTAGATACGAAACATTAATTCGTGTAAATCAAATTAACTTGATTCCATTTGCTTCTGAAGGTATGACTACTTACGTCTTAAACATTTTACTGTTTATGCCATTAGGTTTTTTATTGCCGACTATTTGGCCGCAGTTTAGAACAATGAAAAGTACTGCCTATGCTGGATTCGGTTTTTCATTGGCTATTGAGTTAGGTCAATTGCTAGATAATAGAATTACAGATATTGATGATTTATCTATGAACACCCTGGGGGCAATTATTGGGTATTTATTATATAGAGTATTATTCAAAATGATATATAAAAGAGATGAAAAAAAGGTTGATAATAATATTTCTCTAGTAATAAAATACGAGGCTATTTTTTATTTAGTTTGCTCATTTGTAGGTATGATGTTAATTTATTATCCAGTTTTATTTAGACGGCCTCTAATCCTTCAATAAGGTGATTAAGATGCTGTCAGATAATATACATATAGTAAATTGATTCTAAAATAATAGGATATTACATATACCCATTTATATTAAATTCTCATAGAAATCTTTAAAAACTATTCTTACTGAAGGTTGATTTATTATTGAATTGATTTCTATTGCTCCCGTTTTATATGAAAGTACCAGCCTTTAATTAACAATTATATCCATTGCGAAAAAATAAGATAGGCTTTAACATTTACCAGTATTTAAATGCCGAAAATTTTTTAAGGCATTTTTCAACCAAATTTAAGAGGAGCATACAATGAACAAACTAAAAAGGTTATTGAAACGTAAAGCGACTTGGATAATTCTTATCCTATTCGTATTTGTTTATGTAAATAACAGTTCTTTTTTTGCTAAGAGGGAAGATGGAACTCCTCTTCTTCTTGCTCACCGAGGACTTTCGCAAACATTTAGCATGGAAGAAATAGAGAGTGATACATGTACAGCAGAACGTATAAATAAACCTGAACATTCTTATTTAGAAAATACAATTCCATCTATGGAAGCGGCATTTAAAGCTGGAGCTGATCTAGTAGAGTTTGATGTTCAACCAACTAAAGATAATAATTTTGTTATTTTTCATGACTGGACTCTTGATTGCCGTACTAATGGTAAAGGTGTTACAAGAGATTTTACAACAAAAGAACTACAAGCACTTGATATTGGTTACGGTTATACAGCTGATGAGGGTAAAACATTCCCGTTTCGTGGCAAAGGGATTAATCTTATGCCAACACTTGATGAAGTACTTACCCATTTTCCAGACCGTTCTTTTCTTATTCATATTAAAAGTGATGATGAAAATGAAGGAATCCAATTGGCTACTCACCTCAAGAAATTACCAGCGAAGCGCCTTGATCAATTAACTGTATATGGTGGCGATAAACCAATTGCTGCGATAAAAGAGCGAATCCCTAGTTTACGAACAATGTCAAAAGCGACCATGAAAAAAGATCTTATTACTTATATGGCATTAGGGTGGACTGGCTACATACCTTCAAGCCTGAAGCATGGAGAATTACATATACCAGACAAAGTAGCTCCTTGGCTTTGGGGATGGCCAAATCGTTTTCTTAATCGAATGGATAAAGCAGATACTCGAGTTATCATTGTAGGAGGAAATGGGTTGGGGTTTTCAAGTGGATTTGACTCATCTGAAGATATAAAACGCCTTCCTGACGATTATACAGGTGGAATTTGGACAAATCGCATTGATAAAATAGCACCTGTATTTAAGAAATAAGGTATGATATAACAATCGAAGCTTTTTTATCTGTTTAACCATTTATATTTTAAAAGAAGACTTATTAATAATTTAAAAGGTTTATATACTGATAAACACCCCTGATTTCCTATGAATAATAGAAATCAGGGGTGTTTTTTGGATGAATGGAACTTATTTTATTTACATTCAAACAGAAGTACGACAGCGATTAAATAATTACTCGCAAGATGTAAAAAATGGGCTTAATCCTCATAAATAAATAACTGTAGAAAAGTAAATTTTTCATTTTGGGGTACTTTCAAAATATTAGGTTGATGGGCATGTGAAGGCACCTCTAGAAGGAATTTATATATTAATAATTTTATAAACGAATAATATGTATTCATTCATATTTATACAAAAAATCCGAAAATAATTGTATATTAAATTTTGCAATTATATCTCTTATATTACTCATATTGAAGGGGGAAAACGAATGAAAAAAACAGTTATTACATTGCTTGCTGCAGGAACAATGTTAGGTGCACCATTTTCAACTGTGTTTGCAGAAGAGCAAGTTTCTCAACAAGAAGCAATGGATAAAATGGAGGTACTACAAAAAATTGGAATGAGGAACAGGGAAGCCCATCATTTCTTTCAGGTGACTTATCTGATAAAAAGGTAGAGACTCAAAAAGCGGCAAAAGAGTTTCTTGAAGAAAATAAAGAATTATTTTAAATAAATCCACAAAAAGATTTAACACTTAAAGAAGTGAAATCAGATGATTTAGGTATGAAACATTATGTTTATACACGATCTATAAATAAAATACCCGTTGATGGTGCACAATTTATTGTACATACAGATAAAGAGGGTAGAGTAACAACGGTCAATGGAGACGTCCATCCAGCTGCAGAGGAAAGTTTAAAGGGTAATACAAAAGCAAAGATTACAAAGGAAACAGCACTTTCAAATGCTTGGAAACATATTAAACTTACAAAAGGTGATACGCTAGTAAAAATGGATGGAAATGCATTAGATCAGATAAAAGAAAACTTAGAGTCTACTAATGAAAAAGCAGATTT
The DNA here is from genome assembly GCF_008042405.1 of Bacillus sp. SH7-1. NCBI lineage: Bacteria > Bacillati > Bacillota > Bacilli > Caryophanales > Bacillaceae > Bacillus > Bacillus sp. SH7-1. The sequence goes on along the minus strand of NZ_QNUD01000019.1, from coordinate 29,172 downwards.
AGTTATATATGAAAAAGATGGAACTTACCATTTAACATTTAAAGTGAAACTACAATTTATTAAACCTTATGGTGCTAACTGGCACATCTATGTTAATGCGGAAGATGGGACAATTGTAGATTCATATAATGCAGTTACAGATGCAGATAGTGCTCATAAAGGTTATGGATATGGGGTACTAAGTGATAACAAAGAATTAAATACAACTTTTAGTAGTGTAAAGGGAAAATACTACTTAAAAGACACAACAAAGCCTATGAATGGTGGCTATATTGAAACATTTACAGTAAATCATAGCGATGAAGATTATCCAATAAATTATCGTCTATTTGATGATGATAATGCTTGGACAAATAAAGATCAAGGGCCAGCAGTTGATGCCCATTATCATGCAGGAAAAGTCTATGATTATTATAAAAATGTCCCTAATCGTAATAGTATTGATGGGAAAGGTAAAACGATTCGCTCCGCTGTGAATTATGGAGTTAACGTAAATAATGCATTTTGGAATGGCCAGCAAATGATATATGGGGATGGAGATGGTCGCAGATTTATTCCACTTGCTGGTTCTCTTGATGTTGTGGCACATGAATTAACTCATGCTGTTACAGAGTATTCTGCTGATCTTCGTTACGTAAATCAATCAGGTACATTAAATGAATCTTTCTCTGATGTCTTTGGCTATTTTGTTGATCCTACCAATTGGGATGTAGGAGATGCTGTATTTACACCTGGTGTTTCTGGGGACGCACTACGAAGCTTATCAAATCCTGAGAAATATGGACAACCTGCCCATATGAAAAACTATAAATATCTTCCAGAAACTGAAGAAGGAGATAATGGTGGAGTGCATATTAATAGTGGTATTCCGAATAAGGCTGCATATTTTACAATTAATTCCATCTGTAAAGAAAAGGCAGAAAAAATCTATTATCGTGCGTTAACAACATATTTGACTCCAACTAGCGATTTTAAACAAGCTCGTACTGCTTTATTACAATCTGCGGCTGATTATGATGGCTATGATAGTGTAACTTATAAAGCCATAGAAAATGCTTGGAATCAGGTCGGTGTAAAATAATTTAATTTGCCTACTATAGGCTAAGAATTTTATTTATTAAAACTGAAAAAAGAAAAGAACACACTTGTTTAATAAAATGAAATATTCTAAAGCTGAAAAATTGGCGATTCTAGCTCTTTATAAAGATGGTTGTCATTCAATAGCTGACATTACGGAAAAATTTTCTGTTAATTCTGGAACAATTAGAGCTTGGAAAATAAGCTATGAAGTGAATGGTGAAGAAGGCCTAGAAGAAGGGCTTTCTTGGAAAAAAGAGATAAAGAAAGATTTGAGCGTAGAGAGAAATTGTAATTAAAGTAAGATAGGAAGAAGACTAGCATTGAGAAATATAAAAAATGGAAGTAACATAGGGGATTTACACATAAAGTAATATTGACAGTTAAATTAACAAAATTTTCATTTTAATCAAATAAATACATGGTGTTTTTAAATTATAATAATGTTATTACGATGAAAATAAGGCTACTAAATAGTTATTTTAAAAATCAATTTTAGATAGGAAGAGGATAATGAAGACCAGAGATAGTTATAAAATTGTTGTAATTGGTGCTGGGACTGCTGGAATATCTTCTACTGCACATTTGTTACGAAATGTACCCCTATTGAAAGAAAGTATTGCAATTATTGATCCGTCAAAAAAACATTACTTTCAACCACTATGGAGTTTAGTGGGGGGAGGAATTGTTTCAAAGGAAATTACGATGCGTGATCAAGAATTGCTTATTCCAAAAGGGGCAACATGGATCCCTAAAAGTGTTATTAAGTTGTTTCCGGATGAAAATAAGCTACTTTTAGATGATGGACTGCTGCTTGAGTATGAAATTCTTATTGTAGCAGCCGGTATACAAATAAATTGGGACGGTATTAAAGGTTTAAAAGAGTCTATTGGGACTAATGGGGTTTGTAGCAATTACTCTTATAAATATGTTGATTCTACTTGGAAAGAAATTAAAAAATTTAAAGGAGGAAATGCGGTTTTTACCCATCCCAATACTCCTATTAAATGCGGTGGTGCCCCACAAAAGATTATGTATTTAGCAGAAGAGTATTTTTCTAATAACGGTGTAAGAAACAAAAGTGAAGTAATGTTTTATACCGCGAACGCTAACATATTTCAGGTTCCACGATATGCTAATACATTAGAACAAGTACTAGAAAGAAAGCAAATTATAACAAATTATAATAAAAACTTAGTAGAAATTATTGCCGAAAAGAGAGAAGCAATTTTTGAAGATACACAAACACTGAAAAGAGAAACTGTACCATACAGTATGATCCATGTTGTTCCACCAATGGAGCCACCTAATTTTATTAAAGAGAGTGAAATAAGTGATTCTCAGGGGTGGGTAGATATAAACCCTTATACTTTACAACATGTGCAGTATAAGAATATTTTCGGACTTGGAGATTGTACCAATTTACCCACCTCTAAAACTGGAGCGGCAATTCGAAAACAAATACCTATCTTAAAACAAAATATTATGGACGTACTTAACGGAAGAGACTTGCAGGCTAAATATGATGGGTATACATCTTGTCCGATTATTACTGGTTATAAAAGTCTGATACTCGCTGAATTTAACTATAAACATGAGCCTCAAGAAACGTTTCCATTTAATCAAGCGAAAGAACGGTATAGTATGTTTTTACTTAAAAGATATATGTTGCCCTATATGTATTGGAATTTTATGTTGAAAGGGATCCTATAAGAGAAAAGAGAAAGTGGTTATAAAAATTAAAATTGAAAAGCAATTTGAAATAACTAATTGGAGGGAATAGCTATGCTTTTAAAATATTTTTATGATGAAAAATTAGCACATGCTTCCTATTTAGTCGGTTGTCAGAAGGAAGGTGTAGCAATTGTAATTGATCCAGGTCGCTATATAGAACAATATATAGAATTTGCTAAGAAAGAGGGGATGGAAGTAATAGCTGCGGCTGAAACTCACATTCATGCAGATTTTCTTTCTGGGTCTAGAGAACTTTCTACTCTTTATCATGCCAATTTATATGTATCTGATGAAGGGGATTGTGATTGGAAATATCAATATCTTAACGAAGGTCGATACAAATTAGTTAGAGAGGGCTCAGAGTTTAAAGTAGGTCATATAAAATTTAATGTAATGCACACACCAGGGCATACGCCTGAAAGTATTTCTTTTTTAGTAACTGATACAAGTCAAAATAATTATACGAATGATAAGCCGATAGGAATATTCACAGGTGATTTTATTTTTGTAGGAGATATAGGAAGGCCGGACTTATTAGAAACCGCTATAGGTATGAAAGATACTGCAAAAATAGGAGCGAAACAATTATTTAATTCTATACAAAAAATAAAAATACTCCCTGATTATTTGCAGATATGGCCATCACATGGTGCAGGAAGCGCATGTGGAAAAGCATTAGGAGCAATTCCAACTTCTACCTTAGGCTATGAAAAGATGTTCAATTGGGCATTTCAGTGTAATGAAGAAAGTGATTTTGTATCGACTTTATTGACGGGACAGCCAGAGCCGCCAAAATATTTTTCATTAATGAAGGATTTAAATAAGTACGGTCCACCAATTCGTAAGAAGAGAGAAGTTTTTGCTATTAAAACAGTAAAAGAACTTCAAGAAGTTATGAGGGGTGTTCAGCAAATAGTTGATATAAGGGATGTAGAGAGTTTTGCTTCTGGTCACATCGAGAAATCAATTAACATACCGTATAACAATTCCTTTACAACCTGGTGTGGATGGTTACTAGATTATAAAACAGAAACTATAATCATTCTAGATGAGGAAAAGGTTAGAGTGGAGGAGGTTATTAGAGACTTTGAATCTATTGGGCTAGATAATATTATTGCTTTTGCACCCTTACAAGTTATACAAAGACTTGATAGATTTGAAAGTTACAAAGAAAAAACATCAATTGAATTATATCCGCATATAAAAGATGGAAGTGTTAAGGTAATCGACGTACGTAGTAAAAAAGAGTGGGAGGAAGGACATCTTTATAATGCAATACATATCCCTTTAGGAAATCTATTTAAGCAGCTAGATTGTATACCAAAGGATTGCCCAATCGTTTTACAATGTCGAACCGGATTGCGTTCCGCTATAGCAGCTAGTATTTTACAGAGAGCTGGTATAAAGGAAGTGGTTAATCTAAAGGGAGGATTTCTTGCATGGAAAAAAGAAGAGCTTCCTTATACAACTTGTAATCTCAATGTGTAGGGAAATAATTTTTATTAATTTATCCGATAAGGAAAATTACGGATTACATAGGAGTATATCTATAAATAGGAGCACCACATTAAAATAGGAGAAATAGATAATTTATTCTATAGACCTAAATTTATTCAGAATTATGCTGATGAGCAAATGGATATAGTTTTATCAGGACACGCTCAGGGTGGACAATTTAGGTTACTATTTATCAGCAAATTAGTGGCTCCAAATCAAGGTGTTTTACCTAAATATACAGCCGGTTTATATGAAAAACAAAATACGTCTATGGTAGTGAGTAGAGGATTAGGTAATAGTATCATTCCGCAAAGAATTTTTAATAGGCCAGAACTTGTAGTCGTACAGTTAAATTGAACTGTACGACTTTTCTATACAGAAAAAAATAGGACATATGCATTTTATACAAGTTAACATTACAATTTTGTTAAAAATTTTCTACGTTACATAAAGTAACAAAATTTGACCCGAAGAGTTTGTTATAGTGTAAATAATCAAAAAACTTAAAAATTAGTCGAGTGAAATGTGTGATAAGTAATTCATGTAAAAAACTTAAAGGGGTGTACACATGCATAAAGAATATGAAATTGAAGAGTATACGGCGATTGAGGAACAAATACATTATTATTGCAAATGTTTATTAGTAAGTCATCCTGATCAAATTATAAAGTATTTAGAAAAAAGGTTAGAAAAATATGCGGAAACATTACAATATGCACATTTATATCCTGACACAGTTATTTTACCGTTACAGCAATTAGTTATCGAATATTCTTTAGATGTTGCTAGAATTAGGAAATATATGAATTTAAAAACGTAAAGCAAATTATATAATTTAAATGAAACAGAGTCGACTTTAAGAAAGGATATTCTAATGTCGACTCTGTTTCATTGTTTAATATTATTGACGGAAAACCATACTAATCAATGAAGTTTGACATATAATTACGCAAGAGTAAAATAAAAGTGAGTACTCACTCATTTTGGGAAAGGGGGAAGAATACGTGCAGCAACCTGCCATTATTTTACGGACTGTATCGAAAAGTTTTGGAAAAAAAGAAGTTTTACACAATCTTTCATTACAAGTTGAAAAAGCAGAGATATTTGGTTTAGTTGGGCCTTCAGGTTCAGGGAAAACGACTCTTATTAAATTGATTGCGGGTATTAATGAGGCAACGGAAGGTGAAGTGCTTGTTTACAACACGAACATGCCTAATTTAAATGAAATGAAAAGAATTGGTTATATGGCTCAAGCTGATGCATTATACGAAGAACTATCAGCATATGAAAATGCAGATTTTATTGCAACGATGTACGGATTAAAGGGAAAGCATAAAAAAGAAAGAATTGAAGAGGTTTTTGACCTTGTACAATTATCACAACATATGAAAAAGCAAGTGCAGCATTTTTCAGGCGGAATGAAGAAGCGTTTATCATTAGCAATAGCGCTCCTTCATGAACCAGAAATATTAATTTTAGATGAGCCAACAGTGGGGATAGATCCGCTTCTTAGAAAAACAATCTGGGCAAAATTTTATGATTTGAAAAAGAAAGGCACAACGATAATTGTAACGACACACATTATGGATGAAGCTGAGTTTTGTGAGCGCCTAGGGCTGATTAGAGAAGGAAAGCTGGTTGCGACTGGAACACCTGAAGAATTGAAAAAGCGGGTATCATCAGGAAGGATTGAAGATGTCTTTTTGTTGGAAGAGGTGGCTGAATCATGAGAGTTATCGGTGTAATCATTCGTATTATTCGCCAATTTTTTCGAGATAAACGTTCGTTAGCGATGATGTTTGGGGCACCTATGTTATTACTTTGGTTATTGTCGCTAGTGTTTACACAAAAGGACTATGTACCGCATATTGCTGTTGTTGATATGCCCGCTCAGTTAGTAAAAGTGATGAAAAATCAGGAAGCGTCAATTTATGAATATAGTAAAGAAAAGGCAATGTCTGAGTTGGAAAAACAAAAGGTAGATGCGGTAATTCGTTTAGAAAATGGAAAAATGAATATTGTATTAGAAGGTAGTGATTCGTCAAAAAATCGTGCTGTGCTACAAATATTACAAAAAGGCACAGAGAAGAACGATGTATCGATTATGAAACCTGAAGTGAATTATTTACATGGTTCTAAAGACTTTACAATGTTTGATGGGCTTGGTCCCGTATTAATCGGTTTCTTTACATTTTTCTTTGTATTCATTTTATCAGGGGTGTCTTTCGTAAGAGAACGTTTAAGTGGTACTTTAGAAAGGTTATTATCGACGCCGGTAAGGAGATGGGAAATAGTTGTAGGATATATTATTGGCTTTGGAATCTTTGCATTCATACAATCCATTATTATCGTAAGTTTTTCAGTTTACATTTTAGACCTATATGTAGCTGGCTCCATATGGCTAACGCTACTTATTACATGTATGCTTTCTTTAACTGCTTTAACTTTAGGGACGTTTTTATCTGCATACGCAAATAATGAATTTCAAATGATCCAGTTTATACCGCTTGTCATTGTGCCACAAATTTTCTTTTCTGGTTTGTTTCCAATTGAATCTATGAATAAGTGGCTCCAAATGTTAGGGAAATTATTTCCGCTCACATATGGCGCTGACGCAATGAGACAAGTGATGATTCGAAATCAAGGAATTACAGAGATTGCATTAGATCTTACTGTTTTACTTCTTTTTTCACTATTATTTGCAGTAGGAAATGTATTTGCATTAAAGAAACATCGCAAAATATAATGATGAAAAAAGGAGTTATATAAATGGAGAAAGATTGGCTTGAAGAATTAGTTGCTGCAACAAATACAGATAAACGAAATGAACGTCAAATGCGTATTTTAGAAGCAGCCGTTGATATGTTTGGAGAAAAAGGCTATGCTTCAACTTCAACAAGTGAAATTGCAAAGCGCGCTGGTGTAGCGGAAGGAACGATCTTCCGCTACTATAAAACGAAAAAAGATTTATTGTTAGCAGTCGTCATGCCGACATTAACAAAGTTTGCTGCACCATTTTTTGTACAAGCCTTTGCGAAAGAAATATTTAAATCGGAGTATGAATCGTATGAAGGACTTTTAAGAGTTGTCATTCATAATAGATTTGAATTTGCAAAAAAGCATTTTCCAATGATAAAAATATTAATTCAAGAAGTGCCGTTTCAGCCGGAACTGAAAAATGAAATACAACAGTTAGTTGAAACAGAATTACTTTCACATTTTAAAAAGTTGATTGCAAAGTTTCAAGAAGAAGGAGAAATTATTGAAATGCCCCCATCTTCTGTTTTACGACTTACTTTATCAGCTGTATTAGGTTTATTATTAACACGATTTTTATTATTGCCTGAAGAAAAATGGGATGATGAAACAGAAATTGAAAGTACGATTCAATTTATATTGTACGGATTAACGCCACGATTTTAATCATAAGTAAAAATATGTTGAAGTGTGAAGTACTTATATCATTTTTTAGCAAAAAATTAATCGCCTTTAAACAGGCGATTAATTTTCATTATATATTTTTGATAAATAAGTACTTGTTTACTAAAAATGTTCCAAATTAACGTGTTTCTTTGTCTTTTCTTCTAAGACCTAATAATCCTGCTAGTCCTAATAAACCGAGCCAAGCCCAATTATTATTTTTATCACGATTATCATTTAAATCATTTGTCGTATTTACATTTCGAGTTCTCACATCATTATTAACTCTGTCTAAGTTATTGTCATTAACTCGAGTTGAAATGTCAGTGTTATTAACTCTATTCATATTATTTCCATCGTATTCAGCTTGTGCAGATGTACCTAAAAACATAATAGATAGTGCTAAAACACTTAAAATAGATGATAATTTCTTCTTCATAACGCTCCCTCCTTTCTTATGTATTAATTTCTCCAGAGCATGTGTGTATTATTCGTTTCACAATGTCTAAACCATCATTATAGAGCGCACATTAATAAAACTAAATGAATCAAACTTTGCTTAAAATGTAAAACTGAGTACAATTTATATTATATGGACTAGCACTAAGGAGGTAATGAAATGCGACAATTTGCTAAACCTAAAATTGTTGTAAGTAAATGTTTAGAATTTGATGCTTGTCGTTATAATGGAGAGATGATTCCGGATGCAACAATACGAAATTTGCAGCCATTTGTTACATTTATACCTGTTTGTCCAGAAGTTGAGATTGGATTGGGGACTCCTCGTGAAACGATACGCATTGTAGAAGAAAATGGTATGAATAAACTTGTGCAACCGTCTACAAGAGAAGACGTCACTGAAAAAATGGAGCAATTTTCAAATGACTTTTTACATACGATATCCGATGTGGATGGTTTTATTTTAAAGAACCGTTCGCCAAGTTGTGGTACGCGTGATGTGAAAATTTATTCTGGTTTTGAAAAAGCACCAGCAAAAGGAAAAGGACCAGGCTTATTTGGTGGCGCAGTATTAAAAAATTTTTCGCATCTTCCAATTGAAGAAGAAGGTAGATTGTCGAATTTTATTATTAGAGAACATTTCTTTACAAGGTTATTTACAATCGCATATTACAAGATGATTAAACGTAATAAAAATATGAAAGACCTCATATCGTTTCAGTCGGATAATAAATATTTATTTATGGCATATAATCAGGTAAAACAAAAGGAATTAGGGCGTATTATTGCAAATCAAAAAAATGAAAAGATTGAAGTTGTATTTGAAAACTATGAGAAGACTTTATATGAATTATTTATGCGCACACCCCGCTATACATCGAATGTAAATGTATGTGAGCATATTTTTGGATATTTTAAAACAAAGTTGAAAAAACAGGAAAAAGATCACTTTTTAGGAATGATACATAAATATGCAGAAAAGAAAATACCACTTAGTAGCTTACTTGCAATTTTAAAATCATGGACCCTTCGATTTGATGAAAAGTATTTATTAAGACAAACATATTTCGAACCATACCCTGAAGCTTTAGTAGAAATTTCAGATTCGGGAAAAGGTAGAGATTATTAAACATTAAATTACATAATTCGACAAGAAAACTCCTATGTTGTTGTAGAACAATGTAGGAATTTTTTTGTGCATTAGTACAGAATCTGTTTTAAAATTAAGTTATGACAGAATTGTAGCAATTATCTAACTAATATTCTTGTCTTTTAATCTGTAATGTTTGTAGTAGAAACTCGCACGCTGTCGAAACTCAATATTCGATAAGGGGTGTGTAGCGGAATGGAATTTACTCTAACTCGCGAAAAACAAATGATTAAAGAAATGGTACGTGACTTTGCTGAAAAGGAAATCGCACCGAAAGCTGTATATTATGACAAAACTGCGGAATTTCCATATGAAACATTTCAAAAAATGGGCGAACTAGGATTATTAGGCATCCCATTCCCTGAAGAGTATGGGGGTTCAGGTGGCGATACTGTATCGTACGCGTTAGCAGTTGAAGAAATTGGTCGTGCTTGTGGTGGAACAGGATTAAGTTACGCTGCAACTATTTCATTAGGTGCTTCTCCAATTTATTATTTTGGTACAGAAGAACAAAAACAGAAATATTTAGTTCCAATGGCATCAGGTAAAACTTTAGGTGCTTTTGGATTAACTGAGCCAAATGCTGGATCTGATGCAGGTGGCACACAAACGAAAGCTGTATTAGATGGAGACGAGTATGTTATTAGTGGTGAAAAGTGTTGGATTACAAATGCAGAGTATGCAAATACAATTATTGTAACCGCTGTCAACGGTGTTGAAGACAATGGTAGAAAACGCATTTCGGCATTTATCGTACCAACTACAAGTGAAGGATTAACAATCTCAAGCCCTTACGATAAGATGGGTGTTCGTGCTTCTAATACATGTGAAATCGTACTTGATAGTGTACGTGTACCGAAAGAAAATATACTTGGTGATGTAAATAAAGGATTTAAACAATTCTTATATACACTTGATGGAGGACGTATTTCAATCGCAGCATTAGCAGTAGGTATTGCACAATCTGCATTTGAACGTGCACTGCAATATGCGAAAGAACGTCAACAATTTGGAAAGTCAATTTCTAATTTCCAAGCGATTCAATTTAAATTAGCTGATATGGCGACTGAAGTAGAGTTAGCGCGCAATTTAGTACATAAAGCAGCTTGGTTAAAAGATAACGATAAACCTTTCGGTAAAGAAGCGGCTATGGCAAAACTTTTTGCATCTGAGGCTGCTAGTCGTATTGCAAATCAAGCGGTACAAATTCACGGTGGATATGGCTATATGCGTGAATATGAAGTAGAACGACATATTCGTGATGCAAAACTATTAGAAATTGGTGAAGGAACTTCTGAAATTCAACGTCTCGTAATTGCCAGACATTTAGGATGTAGATAAAAAGGAGGAATCACTATGTTTCAAAAAATATTAATTGCAAATCGCGGAGAAATCGCAGTTCGTATAATGAAAACTTGTCAAAAACTTGGTATTCGCACTGTTGCTATTTATTCTGAGGCAGATGAAAATGCACTGCATGTAAAAATGGCAAATGAAGCTTACTTAGTAGGTGGGCCGCGTGTTCAAGAAAGCTATTTAAACCTTGAAAAAATTATTGAAATAGCTAAGAAGACAAATGCTGAAGCAATCCATCCGGGATATGGATTATTATCTGAGAATCCATCTTTTCCGGTTCGTTGTAAAGAAGAAGGAATCGTATTTATCGGTCCATCAGAAGAAATCATTACGAAGATGGGAAGTAAAATCGAATCACGTATTGCAATGCAAGCTGCAGATGTCCCAGTAGTTGCAGGTATTACTACAAATATTGAAACTGCTGAAGAAGCAATTGAAATTGCTAAACAGATTGGTTATCCATTAATGTTGAAGGCATCCGCAGGCGGCGGAGGCATTGGAATGCAGTTGATGGAAACTGAGCAAACGCTCACCAAAGCATTTGAAAGTAACAAAACAAGAGCACAAAACTTCTTCGGTAACGGAGAAATGTATTTAGAGCGCTATATTGCAGATGCACATCATATTGAAATTCAGCTTTTAGCAGATACACATGGTAACACAGTGTATTTATGGGAGCGTGAATGTTCAGTACAACGCCGAAATCAGAAAGTAATTGAAGAAGCTCCTTCACCATTTTTAGATGAAGGTACGCGAAAAGCAATGGGTGAAGTTGCTGTACAAGCTGCCAAAGCACTAGGATATACAAATGCAGGTACAGTTGAGTTTCTAGTAGATGATCAGAAGAACTTCTATTTCTTAGAGATGAATACGAGATTACAAGTAGAGCATCCCGTTACAGAAGAAATTACTGGATTAGACCTTGTAGAACAACAACTCCTTATCGCAAGTGGCGAGAAACTATCGTTTACACAGGATGATATAAAGCGTAGTGGTCATGCCATTGAAGCTCGTATTTATGCAGAAGATCCGAAAACTTTCTTCCCATCACCTGGGAAAATTACAGGTTTAACGCTTCCAACAAATGTACGTATTGATCACTTTTTGGAGAATCAAGTAACAATTACACCTTTCTATGATCCAATGATTGCAAAAGTCATTGCTCATGGTGAAACGCGTGAAGAAGCAATTTCGAAATTATATGATGCTTTAGAAGAATTAAAAGTAGAAGGTATTAAAACGAACACGCCAATGCTGCTTCAAGTATTGGAAGATGATGTGTTCAAAAGTGGTATTTATACAACGGGTTTTGTAACGAAACAACTTGTTAAAAAATAAGATTTAACAATACTAAGGGGGAAAAAATGATGACGAAAGTATATGCATCGATGGCAGGAAATGTATGGAAGATTGTTGTAGGAGTAGGAGATACAGTAGAGGAAGAGCAGGATGTCGTCATTTTGGAATCTATGAAAATGGAAATTCCAATCGTTTCAGAAGAAGCTGGCACAGTTATGAAAATTAATGTGCAAGAAGGCGATTTTGTAAATGAAGGAGATGTATTACTAGAAATTGAATAGGGAGATATAGGGGGAAGCGAATTGAAACTACCTAATTTTGCTGTCATTAAAGAAGTCGGGCCACGTGATGGCTTACAAAATGAAAAAAAGATTGTTGGCACAAAAGATAAAGTAAAATGGATTCAACTACTTACAGAGGCTGGATTATCGTACGTTGAAGTTTCCTCATTCGTTCACCCTAAATGGGTCCCTGCATTAGCAGATGCAAATGATGTGTTTTCTGAGTTGAAAAGGGATCCAAATGTTACATATGCAGCGCTTGTTCCAAATCAAAATGGTTTGGAACGAGCTTTTTTGCAAAATGTAGATGAGGTGAATGTTTTTTTATCAGCAAGTGAATCTCATAATAAAAGTAATATTAATAAATCAATTAAAGAAGCATTAGTTGTAATTGAAGATATAACAAAACAGGCATTATTCGAAGGGAAAAAGGTAAGAGGCTATGTTTCTACTGTATTTGGATGTCCTTATGAAGGGGATATAAGTGTCGCAGCAGTTGACGAATTATGTAATCAACTATTTTCATACGGCATTTATGAAGTCTCGCTTGGTGACACAATCGGTGTAGCAAATCCACTACAAGTAGAGCAAGTATTAGAGCATTTATTAAAGAAATATGATGCTTCGCAGTTTGCAATGCACTTCCATAATACGTACGGAATGGCTCTTGCGAATGTAGTGAAGTCTTTAGAATATGGTATTACAACATTTGATAGTTCTTGTGGTGGTCTTGGCGGCTGTCCATATGCACCAGGAGCATCAGGCAATGTTGCAACTGATGACTTAGTTCATATGCTCCATAAGTTAGGGGTCCAAACGAATATTGATGAAGAGAAGTTATTGAGAGCGAGTCAATTTATTCAAAGTAAATTAAATATCCAATTACCGAGTCATGTGTATAGAGCGCTTCAACATAAAACGATAAGTAGGTGAGAAGATGCTACAATTACAAAACATTTCAGTTGATTATGTAACACCTCACGTTGTAAAGATTTCATTATATCGTGAAAGACAAGCAAACTCATTATCTTTAGCGTTATTAGAAGAGTTACAAAACATATTAACTCAAATAAATGAAGAGTCAAATACTCGTGTGGTTATTCTAACAGGTGCTGGTGAAAAAGCGTTTTGTGCTGGTGCTGATTTAAAAGAACGTGCTGGCATGAATGAAGAACAAGTGCGCCATGCTGTTAGTATGATTCGCACTACTATGGAAATGGTTGAACAATTACCACAGCCAGTTATTGCTGCTATAAATGGAATCGCACTTGGTGGTGGTACGGAATTAAGCTTAGCTTGTGATTTTAGAATTGCTTCTGACACTGCAAGTCTTGGTCTTACTGAAACTACACTTGCGATTATACCAGGAGCAGGTGGTACGCAGCGTTTGCCAAGATTAATTGGTGTTGGGAGAGCGAAAGAATTAATATATACAGGAAGACGTATTTCGGCACAAGAAGCGAAAGAATATGGTCTAGTAGAATTTGTTGTACCAGCTCATTTACTTGAAGAGAAAGCGATTGAAATAGCAGAGAAAATTGCTAGTAATGGTCCTATTGCTGTTCGATTAGCGAAAGAAGCAATTTCAAACGGGATTCAAGTTGATTTACATACCGGATTACAAATGGAAAAACAAGCGTATGAAGGTGTAATCCAAACGAAAGATAGATTAGAAGGATTACAGGCATTCAAGGAAAAACGCACACCAATGTATAAGGGGGAGTAAATATGTTAGATCAAAAGCAACAATCAAATACATTTGAAGAACGAGTTGAAACGATTAAACAAGGCGGCGCACCAAAATATCATGAACAAAACAAAGCGAAAGGTAAACTATTCGTTCGAGATCGCTTAGCTCTTTTATTTGATAATGGTGAATATGTAGAAGATGCATTATTTGCAAATTGTGAACAAACAGGACTACCCGCTGATGGTGTTATAACGGCAACGGGTAAAATACATGGTCGTACGGCATGCGTGATGGCAAATGATTCAACTGTAAAAGCAGGATCATGGGGCGCACGTACAGTTGAAAAGATTTTGCGTATTCAAGAAACGGCAGAAAAATTACGTGTTCCGTTATTTTATTTAGTTGACTCTGCTGGAGCGCGTATTACTGATCAAGTTGAAATGTTCCCAGGGCGTCGTGGTGCAGGAAGAATCTTCTATAATCAAGTGAAATTGTCAGGTAAAGTTCCTCAAGTATGCTTGTTATTTGGACCTTCTGCAGCTGGTGGTGCTTATATTCCAGCCTTTTGTGACGTTGTAATGATGGTTGAGGGAAATGCATCTATGTATTTAGGATCTCCTCGTATGGCTGAGATGGTTATCGGTGAGAAGGTAACTTTAGAAGAGATGGGTGGAGCTCGTATGCATTGCTCTGTATCAGGATGCGGAGATGTTTTATGTAAGACCGAAGAAGATGCGATTACACAAGCAAGACAATACATTTCATATTTTCCAAACAACTACTTAGAAAAGACTCCATTGGTTACACCTCAAGAACCGAAACAATTTGATAAAACGTTAGAACAAATCATTCCAGAAAATCAAAATGCTCCTTTCAATATGAAAGATCTCATTAATAGAGTTATTGATGAAGGCTCTTTCTATGAAGTGAAAAAATTATTTGCTCAAGAACTAATTACAGGTTTAGCACGTATTGATGGTAAGCCAGTTGGTATTATTGCAAATCAACCGCGAATGAAAGGCGGCGTATTATTCCACGATTCAGCTGATAAAGCAGCGAAGTTTATTAATTTATGCGATGCATATCATATTCCATTATTATTCCTTGCAGATGTACCTGGATTTATGATTGGTACAAAAGTAGAGCGTGCTGGTATTATTCGCCACGGTGCAAAAATGATTTCTGCGATGAGTGAAGCAACTGTACCGAAAATTTCTATCGTTGTTCGTAAAGCATATGGTGCTGGTTTATATGCGATGGCAGGTCCAGCCTTTGAACCAGATTGCTGCCTAGCATTACCGACAGCTTCTATTGCGGTAATGGGTCCAGAAGCCGCGGTCAATGCTGTATATGCAAATAAGATTGCAGCTTTACCAGAAGAAGAGCGTGATAGCTTCATTGCTGAAAAACGCGAAGAGTATAAGAAAGATATTGATATTTACCATTTAGCATCAGAGATGGTCATTGATGGTATTGTTCATCCAAACAATTTAAGAGAAGAGTTAAAAGGACGATTCGAAATGTATATGAGTAAATATCAAGTATTTACGGATCGTAAACATCCTGTTTATCCAGTTTAGAAGCCCTATTTAGGGCTTTCTTGCTCAAAAAATCAAGGAGGGGAAAACATTGAAACAAGCAGTTTGGTTTCCAACAGAAGAGTATAAAGAAAAAACGCGTTTATATGGTTGGATGAAATCATTGGGCTATGAAGATTATGAAACGTTTTATAATAAGTCAATCGAAGAAACAGCTTGGTTTTGGGGAGAAGCTGAGAAAGCGGTTGGCTATCAATGGATGAAACCTTATACAGAAGTGCTAGATTTAGAAAATGGTACGCCGTTTGCACAGTGGTATAATGGCGGAACATGTAACGTTGTAGAATCAGTTTTATCACGCTGGCTTGCAGATGATGAAACAAGAACACAACCAGCGCTTCAATATGAGGGGGAAAATGGAACTTCAAAATCATTTACATATGAAGAACTGGATAGCTGGGTAAGTTGCGTTGCAAACGGATTAAAACATGCGGGTATTGAAAAAGGTGACCGTGTAACAATTTATATGCCGATGATTCCAGAAACAGTTGTTGCGATGCTAGCTGTTATGAAAATCGGAGCAATTATTTCACCAATATTCTCAGGATTTGCGTCTGATGCAGTCATGACACGTGTGCAAGCAGCAGGATCAAAGATGATCATTACTGCAGATGGTTTTTCACGCCGAGGGAAGATTGTTTCATTAAAAGATGAAGTAGATAAAGCTTGTGAGCATTGTCCAACTGTTGAAAAAGTCGTTATCGTGCGCCACGCAGGAAATGATTTTACACCGCATGATTATGATTTCTCATGGAGTACGTTAGAAAAAGAAAAGCCATTTGTACATGCTGAAGAAATGCATAGTGATGATCCATTAATGCTCATTTATACATCAGGTACAACTGGAAAACCGAAAGGGACCGTACACACTCATGCTGGATTTCCCTTAAAAGCAGCTTTTGATGCGGGGTTCGGAATGAATATCAAACAAGGTGACCGCGTATTATGGGTAACTGATATGGGATGGATGATGGGACCATTTTTACTATTCGGTTCTCTTATTAATGGGGCAACGATGGTTATGTATGAAGGTGTTCCGGACTTTCCAGAAGCAGATCGTTTATGGGAGACGGTTGATAAATATGAAATTACACATCTTGGTATATCACCAACATTAATTCGTGCGTTAATGGCAAAAGGTGATGAGTATGTTAATAAACATGCACTAAAGAGTTTAGAAGTATTCGCATCAACAGGTGAACCTTGGAATCCAGACCCTTGGATGTGGCTATTTGAAACAGTTGGAAAAAGTAATGTACCAATTTGTAACTATTCAGGCGGTACTGAAATTTCTGGTGGGATTTTCGGAAACGTCCTTATTAAACCAATTGCACCGATTAGCTTTAACGCTTCTTTACCAGGAATGGCAGCAGTTGTGCTCGATGATCAAGGGAATCCAATTCGTGATGAAGTTGGAGAATTATGTTTAGAGAAACCTTGGGTTGGTATGACGAAAAGCTTCTGGGAAGACGATGAGCGTTATGTGAACACATATTGGTCACGTTTTGAAAATAAATGGGTTCATGGCGACTGGGTGATTTATGATGGTGAGCAATATATTATTACAGGACGCTCAGATGATACGCTAAACATTGCCGGAAAACGTATTGGCCCCGCTGAATATGAATCTATTCTTGTGAAGCATAATGATGTCATAGAAGCTGCTGCGATTGGTGTACCAGATGATGTAAAAGGTGAAGTTTGTCATTGTTTTGTAGTATTAAGAGACAATGTAACATTCTCAGGAGAATTAAAGAAAGAATTAATGAGTTTAGTAAACTCTCATATTGGAAAAGCATTATGTCCAAAAGATATTCACGTTGTAGAAGATTTACCGAAAACACGTAATTCTAAAGTAATGCGACGCGTCATTAAAGCCGCTTATTTAGGAAAAGAATTAGGCGATTTATCGTCACTTGTGAATCCTGAGGTAGTTCCGTTTATTCAAGGGTTGCAGTCTAGTAAATTATAAAATTGGAAATGAGCTCTATTTAATTAGAGCTCATTTTTAATGTTTATAAATAAAGAAGAGAGAAGAAGTAAATTTGAAGTAGAAAAATTCTACGATTAGTGTTTAGTATGTTTGTTTTATAGTTTTTATCAAAATACGCTACTGTGACATGCCTCTTCAATGGAGAGAAACTAATTTACAATAACAAGGTAATGACATAGTGTGACCGCTTATATGTCTGTTTAAATTTTTACATGTTAATATACAAAAAGCTGACTATGTTCAGTCAGCTTTTTGTATATTACATTCTAGTATTTATCGGTTCTAAAAGACATTTTCTTTCCTTTAAGTTGACATTTAATATATTACCAATGTTTTCTTTTACAATGACAACAAATAAAGAAACATTTACTGCGACACTTATTTCGTTTAGAACGCCAATCATCATCACAATGGTGCTGTTCTTTAGATTTCCACCAATCATCATTACAATGCTTTTCTTTAGAACGCCAATCATCATCACAATGATGATTTTCTTTAGAACTCCACCAATCATCACAACAATGCTTTTTCTTAGAACTCCAGCAATCATTTTTCCAGGACATTCTTTTATACCTCCCTCCAATAGGATTCATATTATTCTATGTTTTAATAAAAAAATGGCTTGTTTATTAACCTATTATTTTCCTTTTATCTAGTAGAGTGCTTTCTACTAGATATAGAATTCATACAAACTATGCTAATTTTTACAAGATAGTGGAGGGAATTACTGGTTATGATATTGATCAATAAACACTTGGTGTAGAAAACGTTCTAATTATAAATAATATCTTATTTTGGAGTACGTTTTTCTGAATGTATACTTCACAACAGCAAAGGAAAAACATACTATATCACTACAAACAAAGTCTATGTATATGTGAAGTAATAGGAAAAGCTGGAGATTCTTTAATGAGTCAGCTTATTAAAAGAAAAAAAGATTTTTTTGAGAAAGGGTCTGTCTAAAAATTAAATCCAGTTCTTGATTAAGCAAGCCTATAATTGTTAGAAGTTTATTTTTAAAATTAATAAAGAAAAGAATGTTTAGTACAATTGTTTGTTTTTTCCTTTCTATGTTTTTGCCTCGTACACTTTAAAGGTAGGGGACATACTATATTAATAGAAATGGCTAGGGGGTGAGATTTTGGGATCTCGTTATAGTAATTCTAGAAAAAAGTGTTCATGTAAACAGGATGATTGTTGGGATGTTTTTGAAGAGTGTAAAAAAGAACATGAAGAGCAAAATAAGGCATGTGACTGTTGCTGTGTACAAGGAATTAGAGATGAGCTGAAAAAGTTAGTAAACAGAGCAGTGCGCATTAGTACAGGAAGTAATGAGTATGCAGGAACTGTAACTTCAGTAACTTGTGATGTTGTAAAGCTTGCTAATAGTGCTGGCGTAGTTACAGTAATCATTTCAGTTTGTAAAATTGAAGCGATTGTACCATTGTTAACATAGTAAACATAGCATAATTAGGCTATGTTTTTTGTAAAGCCATTCATTAGAATGGCTTTATTTTAATTTCATATAAAAGGAGAATATATTCTTTATATAGAAATAAGTTCGAGGCTATAAAGTATGATGTACGAAAGGGGCATGAAAATGATTAAACTAGAAACCTTTAAAAAATCTGATTTCAAACAATTAATTAATTGGATTGATTCCGAAGAATTTTTAATTCAATGGTCAGGAAATGCATTTACATATCCTTTAAATGATCAGCAATTAGAACAATATATAGAAAGTACAAATACACTTGCATTCAAAGTAATAGATGAAGAGACTAAAGAAGTAATTGGTCATATTTCACTTGGACAAATTGATAATATAAATAAATCTGCAAGGATTGGAAAAGTGCTAGTTGGTAATACGAAAATGAGAGGACGTTCTATAGGAAAACATATGATGAAAGCAGTACTTCATATTGCATTTGATGAATTAAAACTACATAGAGTAACGCTTGGTGTTTATGATTTTAATACATTGGCTATTTCATGTTATGAAAAAATAGGATTTGTAAAAGAAGGTTTATTAAGAGAGTCAAAAAAAGTGGGCGAAACGTATTGGAATTTATGGGAAATGAGTATGTTAGAATATGAATGGAGTGATAAAAAATATTAGTTTTTTATAATTATGTTATGTTAATTAAAAGGGGTATGGTGGGAAGTTATGAATAAAAATACTAAAGTAATTTCAATTGCAGCTGTTTCAGGAGGAGGTAAAACTACTGTTACAGAAGGGTTAACTCATAAGTTAATGAATTCAAAAGCACTATATTTTGATAGCTACAACTTCGATAACTGTCCTGCAGATATTTGTAAATGGATTGATGATGGAGCAAATTATAATGAATGGGTACTCACACCATTAATTAAGGATATTCAGCATCTTATACGAGATAGTAATGTAGATTATATTATTTTAGATTATCCTTTTGCATACTTAAATAGTGAAATGCGACAATTCATTGACGTAACTATATTTATCGATACGCCTTTAGATATTGCGATGGCTAGAAGAATTTTACGAGATTTTAAGGAAGATACAATGAGTGAAATACATAATGATTTAAAGCATTATATAACATATGCTAGAAAAGCCTATTTGGAGGCGCTTCATACTGTAAAGCCAAATTCAGATATTGTTTTGGATGGATCTTTATCTGTAGATGAAATAATTAATCAAATTGAAGAGGAACTTAATCGAAGAGAAGTGATCGTCAATGGTTAAAAGTATAGAAAAATATGTACAAGTTGATGATTTTAAAATGTATTCAAGAGTATTTCAAGGAAAGAAGTTGCAGCCAGTTATTATAATGGAGGCAGGTTATGGCGATTATTCAAATGCATGGGATCATATTGCTGAAGAGCTGACCGAATTTGGGACTGTACTTACATATGATCGAGCTGGATTGGGGAAAAGTGGGGTTAGTTCCAAACGACGTATTAGTTCTGAAATGATAAAAGACTTAAGAAGTTGCTTAGAGCAATTGCAACTGAAACCACCTTATATTTTTGTAGGACATTCTTTTGGTGGTATAAATGCACGATTATTTGCGACTTTTTATTCCGAAGATATGTTGGGAATCATTTTGGTTGATTCGACACCAGAAAATTATAAAAAAGATTTTTTGCCAATCATGTCTCCAGAGTTTCAAGAAGCTTACTATAAACAATTTGTACATGAAAGTTCTTATGAAGAGTTTATGTTTAGTTTAGGTGAAGCAGATAAACATTGTCAGTCAATGAGAAATATTCCACTTGTCGTATTAGCTGCTGGTAAAAAAGCCTATTATTCGCAAGAAGCACAAATGAAGTGGTTACAATTGCAAGACGAATTATTACGATTATCAAGCAATCATACATTTGTAATTGCAGAACAAAGCGGTCACTATATTCAAAAAGATGAGCCGCAATATATAATAGATGCTGTTAAGTGGATTATTGAGGTAGGGGAGAGATAAATATGTACACTTTGTTTCAATACAATTGGCAAGTAAGAGACGATTGGTTTAAGTGGTGTGAGCAAGTTTCTGAGGAAGAATTACTCCGCAAGCGTGTTGGTGGTGTTGGAAGTATTTTAGAAACATTATTTCATATTGTGGATGTTGAGTATAGCTGGATTAGTGCCCTTCAAAAAAAAGAAGATACTGCACCGCAGTTTAAAGAGTATCAATCAATCCAAAAAGTGAAAGCGCTATCTGATTTATATAAAAGAGAATTCGAAGAGTTTTTACAAGTATGGTCTGCTAACTTAGAAGGTAAAATATTAAAAGCTTCGTGGGTAGATAAAACATATACATATGGTGAGGTTTTAAGGCACGTAATTGTACATGAAATTCACCATATCGGTCAGCTATCTATATGGGCGAGGGAGTTAAATTTTCAGCCTGTTTCAGCGAATTTAATTGGGAGAGGACTATAGATTTAGAAAACGGCTTGCACTGTAAATGCAAGCCGTTTTTTATATATAAGAAGATTTCCTAGTTGAAATCCTCGGATTTTTTCTGACGTATATGTAAGAACATTAAAATTGTTATAATGAAGAAAATTAACAATGTTTGTATAATCAAATTTTTAAACTGAAGCAAAACTGCCCAAGATGTAACAGCGTCTTTAAACGCTTGGAGTGCAGAGTACGAGGAAGGGTCAAAACCGTACTCTAGTAATTTTTTTGTTTCAATAAAAGTACTGTTTTCTTCACCGGCATCTAATATCACTGAAATAAGTCTAATATCTCCTCGTTTTGCTGTACTGACAAAACTATAATTACCATTTGTTGAGAAACTAGTTTGTAAGCCGTCAACACCTTGGAGTTTAATGTTTTTATTAAGGGAATATATCATCTTATTGGTGTTGAAAACTTTTGAATCTTTGAAGGTAAATTGGTAAGAGGTTAGTTTTGTAATGTTCAGTATATCTGGAAAGTCTGTTACTAATTGAGTTGCTAGTTTAGCAACGTCGATTGCTGTTGTAGTTGATAGTTTATTTGTATCGTTATTCATTCCAGTAGCGTTTAGAAACGGAGAGGGCTGTGATAACTTTAGTTGTTTTGCTTTTTCATTCATTAAATGTGTAAAGTTATCTTCGTTTCCAGCAATGTGCTCTGCAAGGGCAAGTGTGGAACGATTATTCCCTGTTAAAAAGATTGCATGAAGTAAATCACGAACCGTCGTTTTATCTTTCGACGTTACTTGTATAGGACTTGTTTCTGTTCGGAAAACTTCATTACTTATTTTTACTAATTCATCTAATTGTATTTTTCCTTCATTCAGTTGTTCCAGTGCAATATACTCTGTCATTAATTTAGATAAAGTTGCTGATTGTATAGGAGTTTCTTCATTTTTTTTATAAACAACTTCACCTGAATTAGCATCTATTAAAATAGCTGATTTAGCTTGAATAATTGGACCATTTACATAAAGGTAAAAATATAAAACGATAAGTGCTGTAATAACAAAAGATAACAATAAAATTGCGAACTTTTTCAAGAATTGCATGAGTGATCCTCCTACTATGACATCGATAATAATATTGTAAAAAGGAATGCTTAATTAGGGAGAAAGAAAAGGTAAAGAATTTCTAAAGAATTATAAAGTATTATTAAATTTTGGATGTTAATGGAAAATGAAAGGTCCAATTTCTTATTTGGTAAGAAATTGGACCTGAAATTAAGCTGTATTAACACTTATATGGTTGTAGTTTTACAGTGAAAGTTGTTTTTTTATCATCACTATATACTTCGATTGTTCCTTTATGCAATTCGACAATACTTTTTGCAATTGCTAATCCAAGCCCAGATCCACCGGTGTTTGTAGAGCGAGATTTTTCAACGCGATAAAAACGTTCAAAAATATGAGGTAAATCGGTACTAGGAATAGGTTGTCCGTAATTTGTTATATCTATAGTAATCATATTATTGTTTTCATAGGCAGCAAGGTCGATAAATCCACCGTCGTTTCCATAAGTGATAGCGTTTATAATAAGGTTTTCAAACACACGCACTAATTTGTCACCATCAGCTAATACCATGAGTTTTTGAGATGGGAAAGAAGGGCGACATTCTATATTTGCTTCTTGAACTTGTATGCGGAATTGAACAGTTAATTGTCCAAGTAGTTCTACAATATCAATGGGGACAGAATATAAACTTAACTCTTTATTTTGAACACGTGTATATTCAAACAAGTCATTCATTAATGCATTAAGACGGGTTACTTTATCGTAAATGACTTGTATATAATGACGTAATTCCACTTCATCTCTATAATTATCATGGTGGATTAAATTCACGTATCCAACTATAGAGGTAAGAGGAGTACGTAAATCATGTGATACATTTGTAATAAGTTCACTTTTTGCTTGTTCCGCCTGTCTTTCTTCATCAATTGAAACTTTCAATTGTTCAATAATTTGATTAACCCCAGTCGCTAGCTCTTCCAGATAATTATGGTTTACGATAGAAACCTTATGATTGAAGTTTCCATTTGCAATATAACGAATCTCTTCAATCATTTTTTTAATACAAGTTTCATAGTACATTTTTCTTTCATGACGATAAAAAATGTATAGGTAGGATGAGAAAATAGAAAATAAAAATAAATAAGAGACAATCATCATCCATAGAGATTCCTTTATTCCTCTATATTTTTCATAACCAAAAATTCTAATGAATTCTTTTCCGAGTTCGCTTAACGTAAGTGAACTTTCAATTACACTTGTAACAAGACGATATATAATCAATTCAGTTATAGGGGTAAGTATGATAGCCAGCGAGAACCAAAAAATTAACTTCCATTTAGGGATATCTTTTAATATATCAAATGCTTCATTTCTCAATTTTATAGCCCACTCCCCAAACAGTATGAATAAACTT
Organism: Bacillus sp. SH7-1; assembly: GCF_008042405.1. Classification (NCBI taxonomy): domain Bacteria; kingdom Bacillati; phylum Bacillota; class Bacilli; order Caryophanales; family Bacillaceae; genus Bacillus; species Bacillus sp. SH7-1. The sequence continues at coordinate 5,245 of NZ_QNUD01000019.1, read as the reverse complement.
CTCTCCATTCATTACTGTTTCAAGTTTATCCCGTAAATTACTAATGTGAACCATTACAGTTTTATTTGAACCATAACCATCTTCATTCCAAACACGTTCAAAAATTTCTTCGGAGCTAAATACTCTTCCAGTATTACTCGCAAGTAAATATAAAATATCAAATTCAATAGATGTAAGTTTAATATATTCTCCATTTACTTTAACAGTATGATTATGTTTGTGTATTTCAGCAGAACGAATATGAAGAATACCATCTTCATTCTTTTGAGAAGTAGTATTTTGGAAAGATGATCTTCGTAGCAAAGCTTTCACTCTAGCTACTAATTCTAATGGATTGAATGGTTTAATCATATAATCATCTGCACCTGTCATAAGACCTAATATTTTATCCATATCTTCTGCTTTTGCACTCAGCATAAGAATAGGTACAGTGTTATTCTCACGAACTTCCTGGCAAACTTCTAATCCATTTCGTTTTGGCATCATAATATCCAAAATCAAAAGGTCAACTTCATATGTAGAAATCATTTGCAATGCCTCGTCGCCATCGTATGCTTTATAAATGTTATAGCCTTCATTTCGCAAATAAACAGCAAGTAATTCAACAATTTCTTTATCATCATCAATAATTAATATGTTTTTATTCATTATGTAGTTCCTTTCCTTACAAATCATTAACATTACTATAATATCAAACATTTATGTATTTTGTAGCAATGATTCCACATAAAATTTCATGTAACGTATTAAAAAGGAATTAAAACATTTATAACGAATACAAAACATAAGGATATTAAAATTACATACTATACTGAAAGTTAGTTTTAAGGGGGATTTGCTATGTTATATAAAGATATATATTCATTTTCTCCAACTGGAAAAATAGAAAATGATATTAAAGATTTTTTATTAAAATACAATCAGGAGTTTACATATAAACATTCAATTCGTGTAGCAAATGAGGCGAGAAAAATTGCAGAAATGTTTTATGAAGAGGAAGAAAAGGCAGCAATCGCGGGATATTTACATAATATTAGTGCAATTTTTCCAAATGAAGTGCGGATTGCAGTTGCTGAAGAATTTGGAATAGAGCTATTAGAAGAAGAACGAAAATTCCCAATGATTATTCATCAAAAACTTTCGAGAGTAATCGCAAAAGAGATATTTAAAGTGAACGATGAAGAGACTTTAAATGCAATTAGTTGCCATACCACACTGCGTAAACATGCAACGAAGATGGATTTAGTGTTATTTGTTGCTGATAAAATAGAATGGGATCAAAATGGGACACCACCATTTTTAGTAGAAGTAAAAAACGGATTGGAAAAATCGTTGGAACATGCTGCATTTGCATATATTTCACATTTATAGGAAAGAAAAGATACATTGAAAGTTATACATCCGTGGCTAGAAGAAGCATATTGGCATTTAAAAGAAATTTAGAGTAGAAAGGATATGAAAATGTAATTAAAAGGATATATGAATCAAACATTTCCAGGTGTTACATTAAGACCATACATATACTCTCAGTGGAAAAATCATTTGCATTTTGATTTCGGGAAAGGGAAATATCAAAATGTAGAAGGAACCGGCGATTTAAATATGGAATACTTCTCTCAACTATATACATATAATAAATACTTATTTGAAGAAATATTTTCAGAGGAAGATGAAGTGTTTTGAGTAACAAATGCTTATCGATTTAAAAGGAAAATGTGAAAAGTCTACAGAAAATAATTATACAGACAATTTATTTAGAAAAAAGATTTAAAGTATCATATAAGGCAAGAAACAATGCCATTTTTATTTAAAGATGAAGAAGCTGATTCGTATTGTACATATCAATTTTCATTAAAATGTTTCGCTGGTGATATAAAGCATAAACGACTTATTCAAGCAGCGAATCATGAAGATTTTCCAGGTCTTTATCCTCGTTTTGGACGCAAAAAAGAAATTTCTTATCCAGATGTATTTCTCATAAATGCAACAAAAGATATTATCATGTTTATGTATGATGATAGAGGATGTGAAGTAATTGCGAAGAATAAAGAAACAATACGAAATTTATATAAAAAATATAAAGAGTGGATTCCAAATTATGAACAAGAAAGTATAGATAACTTATTTAAATGACAGTGGGGGAAGTGAAGTGTGTAATGAAACGTATTGCCATCGTAGCCGCTTGGGAACCTGAACTTACGTATTTACATCAATATTATCCAAGTGAAAGCATTGAAAAAAGAGCAGCTTGGGAATTTCATTTTCATACTATAAATGATTTGGAAATTATTTCAGTTATAACTGGTGTTGGCAAGGTAAGTTGTGCTAGTTGTGTACAATTATTAATTAGTGAGTTTCAGCCTGATGAATTGTTTATGACAGGGATATGCGGAAGCCTATCAAACAAGGTGAAAAATGGTCATATTGTAGTGGCACTAAACGCAATACAACACGATGTTACTGCTGCTGGTTCGGGCGAAGATGTTTTTAACTTATATAATGGTAGAACAGCACCTATTGAAACAACAAAGTCACTTGTAAGAAGAATAAAAAAAATACGATCTTATGATCCGATCCACTTCGGTACATTCTTATCTGGAGATCAACGTATTCGTAGTTCGGAAATGAGATATTTACTCCATACTGTATATGGAGCATTGGCAGTTGATCAAGAAGTGGCAGCTTTTGCTTATGTGTGTCATATAAACCAGAAACCATTTCTAAGTTTAAAATCCGCTTCAGATCAAGCGAATGATAAAACGAAAGAGGAACAAAAAATATTTAAAATGTTAGCATGTGAAAGAGCATGTGAGCATTTAATTGCTTTTTTACGTGTGTATGAGATTAATGTAGTAAATCATAGATAGTAAGAGGGGTTTAATATTGGAAAGTACAAATAAAATAGCTATTCTGGGCGCGAACGGAAAAGCCGGGAAATACCTTGTAAAAGAAGCTTTAAAAAAGGGATATGAAGTAAAAATATTAACGAGAGATTCTAATAATATGACAATAACTAATGAAAATATAGAGACTATTATTGGGGATGCGCGTGATTTTTCTTCAATACGTGAATTACTTAAAGGGTGTCAAGTTGTAGTTAATGCGGTAGGTCAACCGAAAAATGAATCTTACATTTTTAGTACAGTAACGAAGCATGTTTTAAAAGCAATGAAGGAGTTTAAAATAAAAAGATATATTGTAATTTCCGGAGGTTCTTTAAATGTTACGGGAGATCAGAAGGGAATGGTAAATAAAATAGGAGCTACCTTATTTAAATTGTTTTTACCAAAGATGATGCAAGATAAATATAAAGAATTGCAAACTATTCAAGGTAGTGATGTAGATTGGACAATTGTTAGATTACCATTTGTTATGGAAGGGAGGGGCATTGGAAAGATAAAAGAGAGTTTAGTAGATATGCCAGGAATGAAAATTCAAAATAGTGATATTGCACCTTTTGTTATAAAAGAAATAAATAGTAAGAGATATGTAGGGAAGTGTCCGTTCATTTCAAATTAAGGGGTAGAATTAAAAGTTAAAGAATGATGGGTAAAGTGGAAGTAGTACATTTTATGTATTTGAATGTTAAGTTTAACACGAGTAAGTGGGGGATAATTTTATATGATTCAATACAAAAGATGCAGTGAAGTAAATATAGATTTAGTGTATGAGGCTTTTAAGGATGGATTTTCAGATTATATCATTAAGATGGAAGTTTCAAAAGAAGATTTTATAAAAAGGTTTTTTGGAGCAGAAGGGAATTCGTTAGAACACTCGTTTCTTGCTTTAGATGGTGACAAGCCAGTTGGTGTAATACTTGGTGGTATTAAGGTTTATGAAAGTATAAAAACAATGCGCTGCGGAACATTAGCGGTTCATCCAAATTACCGCGGTATTGGTGTGAGTCAAAAGTTATTTGAACTACATAAAGAAGAGTCGATTCAACATGAGTGTAAGCAACTTTTCCTTGAAGTCATAGTAGGCAATGACCGAGCGATTCGTTTTTATAATAAATTAGGCTATGAAAAAGTATATGATTTATCTTATTATAATTTAAAAGATATAACTAAAATAATACCTAAAGAATGTAAGGGAATTAAAGTAAAACAATTAGATTTTGCAGCTTTTAAAGTTGAAATTCAAAAATGGTTACACTTCCATATAAATTGGCAAAATGATATGGATTATATTGAAAAAACAAATAATACATTTTACGGCGCATATGCCGAAAGTGATTTAAAAGGTTCTATATGTATAAATGAACAAGGTAAAACTAGTTTTATTTTTGTAGACAAAGACTATAGAAATCGTAGTATTGGATCAAAATTATTACAAGTAGCAAGAGATGAGTTGAATTTAGAAAGTTTATCAATTGGGTTTTCAAACAACAATTTACTGGAAGGTTTTTTAAAAAAAGTTGGGTTTGAAAAAAATTCTTTAGCGCAATATGAAATGTATTTATTGTTATAAAAAGTGGAAGGAGTTATTCTTTCGCTTTTTATTTTTGTACTATATTGATATTTTACTTTGTATAATATTCTTTTTTTATGTAAAATAGATAGGATGGGAGGGGATGAAATGAATAATGTATTAAAGTTTAAGATTTTTGAATTGCATTGTTTTGTTCAAAAGACTTATTCTGATATGAAAATAGCATGTGATATTGCTATTTATCAAGAAAACACTTCTAAATATTTAATTTCATTAGGGTTTTTAAATAAATCATACATGACTTATATAGAAGCAAAAAGATTTTATCGTGAAAATGAAGAACTTGTAAGTGTAGAATTTGATAATTTCTTTGATACATATGATAAATTAGAACAGGAATTAAAAAAAGTTATTTCAACTGAAGATAAAAATCCTTCATTGTTACATAGCAGGTTTGATCAGTTCCAGCAGAAAGTTGAAAATATAAATGACCTAATAAAAGTTTTACAAAATGCTCGTTAATGAATGTTTTTTTAGTTATATAGAAATTATGCATTGAAAATATATTAGGGATATTACATATTTAAGAGATGACTTTTGTTGATTACAAAAGTCATCTTTTTATGATAGGAATAAATTGTATGAATTTTAGCAGTTTCATATTTTAGAAAATTATACGAGGAAAATAACATGAAAAATAAAAAAGAAATAGCTATAGTTGCATTAACAACAGGATTAGCTTTAGCAAGTGTAACACCATATGGGGTAGTTTATGCAGAGGAAACGGTTCAAATGCAAGTTGATGTTCAAGAGG
>NZ_QNUD01000018.1:0-69095 GCF_008042405.1 Bacillus sp. SH7-1 | reverse complement strand
AAGGACTTCTTTTTTGTTATTAAGACTCTGTTGTAACAACATTTCCGTCTGCGTGAGGGGTAGTATCTCCTCCGGTATCCTGTTGCTGTTGTTGCTGTTCTTGTTGTTTGCGTTCCTCTTCAGCCTTTTTCTTAGCTTCTTCATCAGCCTTTTTTCTAGCCTCTTCGTCAGCTTTCTGCTTAGCTTCTTCATCAGCCTTTTTCTTAGCTTCTTCATCAGCCTTTTTCTTAGCCTCTTCATCAGCCTTTTTCTTAGCCTCTTCGTCAGCTTTCTTCTTGCTTTCTTCTTAGCTTCTTCATCAGCCTTTTTCTTAGCTTCTTCATCAGCCTTTTTCTTAGCCTCTTCATCAGCCTTGCCTCTTCGTCAGCTTTCTTCTTAGACTCTTCATCAGCCTTTTTCTTAGCTTCTTCATCAGCTATTTTCTTAGCTTCGTCTTGTTTTAGTTTATCTTCATTAGCTTTTTTCTGTGCTTCCTCATCAGCTTTTTTCTTAGCTTCTTCGTCAGCCTTTTTCTTAGCCTCTTCGTCAGCTTTCTTAGCATCTGGAGTTCCTCCAGGCGCAGTGAAGGATGCACCAACTGCAGGACTTGTTCCAGTACCTTTTTTCGCTACTACAGAGAAGCTGTAAGTAACGCCTGGTTTAATACCGCCAAGAGTAGCTGTTGTACCTTTTATTGATAAACTACCACTTGAACCGTCTGTCGCTTTATAGCTTGCTGCATATGCATCAACTTCTGCTGGTCCAGACCAGTTTAGTGTAACTGTGCTAGCACCATCGAAAGTGACATTAAGACCACTAGGTGCATCTACTTTAATTTGTTTCACTGCATCTTTCTTAGCACCTTTTACGTACAATTCACCATTTAATTCTTGTACAGAAGAAGGGCGTTCGAAACGAGATTTATCTGTAGCGAATTTACTCATCATTACTTGGAACATTTGCTGTGCAATTCTAGTATAACGATCACTAATATAGTTTTCTGGGCCATTTTTTTCATAACCAGTCCATACTGCCATTGTATATTGCGGTGTATATCCAGCGAACCAGCTATCTCTGTTTGCATCAGCTGGAATACCATATTCTTTTATAACGTCTGCATCAAAGTTTTGTGTTCCTGTTTTACCGGCAACATCAACACCTGAAACGTATGCTGTTGGACCAGTACCGCCAGAACCAGGTTTTACTACGTCACGAAGAACGTCAGTCACCATGTAAGCTGTGTAGTCTTGCATCGCGCGTTGTTCTTTCGGTTTAAAACTTTTCTTTTTCCCATCTGGGAAGATAACTTCTTTTACGAAGTGCGGTTTATTGTAGTTCCCACCATTACCAAAGGCTGCATATGCCCCCGCTAATTGTAATGGAGAACTATCGTTACTACCAATTGCTGTTGATTCATATGTTTTGCCGTCTTTAAATGTCATACCTAAACCTTCAGCAAACGCTTGTGACTTAGGAAGACCAACCGCTTGAGCTGTCTTTAAAGCAGGGATGTTTAATGATTTTTTCAAAGCTTCACGTAGTGAAACGTCACCTTTGTAACTATTTGTTGCATTTCGTATTTTTTTCCCATCTGAATACGTATATTCTGAGTCATTTAATTGATGGTATGTAGACCATTGTAAATTCTCAATTGCTGGGCCGTAGTCGAAAATTGGTTTCATTGTTGAACCGACTTGGCGTTTTAAATCAGTGGCCATATTATGACCTTTGAAAGTAGACTTACTTTCTTTACGCCCAGCTCCAATTGCTCGAACTTCACCAGATTGTGTATCCATAAATACGAATGAACCTTGGAATTGATCGTTCGGATACTTAATAAGATTGCCATCCATAATTTTATCAGCGTAATCTTGAGCATCTTGATCAAGTGTTGTATGAATCGTTAAACCATCTGAACCGATATTTACATCCGGATATTCTTTTTCAACTTCTTTTACAACAGCATCTAAAAATGCTTGATACTTCATCTCTGTTACTTCTGAAGACGGTTGAAGGCCCTCAGTTACAGGGATTTTCATTGCGTTATTCATTTCGTCTTTTGTTATATAACCATGTCGATTCATTAATGATAATACGACGTTACGACGTTGTGTAGCTCGTTCAACGTTGTCTGGTTTTGTTGGATCATAAATATTAGGACCTTGGGGTAAACCTGCAAGCATTGCGGCTTCATGTAACTGTAAGTCTTTTAGATCTTTGTCATAATATTTTTTTGCAGCTGTTGCAATACCGTACGAACGGTTACCCAGGTTAATCTTATTTAAGTACATTTCTAAAATCTCATGTTTAGAGTATTGTTGCTCTAATTTGTAAGATAAGTACCATTCCTGTACTTTTCTCTTTGCAGTTTTGTCCATCGTTAGAAAATAGTTTTTGACTACTTGTTGCGTAATCGTACTACCACCTTGAGATCCAAAACCTCCAGTGACATTTTCCATAACTGCTTTTGTAGTTCGTTTAAAATCAATTCCATTATGATCATAGAAACGTGAATCCTCAGTTGCAAGGAATGCATTTTCAACTACTTTTGGAATTTGATCATACGTAACGTGGGTTCGTTTTTCAGCACCGTATTCGTAGAAAAAGTTCCCGTTCTTATCAAGAAACTTTGTTGATAAAGGATTGACAAGTTTTGATTTGTCTAATTTTGGAGCGTCCTTCACCATAACAAAGAAAGCGGAAACGCCAGCTACAAGACCAACGATACCAAGAAGTAGACAGCCTATAAGGAATTTTTTAAAAAAGGAGCCTTTTTTCTTTGGTTTTTTTTCTTTATTTGTTTCTTGCTGTTGATTTTGATTTTTTACATGATTTCGTTCTGTACGAGAACGATAATTATCTGACATTATACTTTCTCCTACCTTTCATTCTCTCCCCAAAAGTCGAAAAAAGAGCCTTAGTGATGACTCTATCACGAAAAATAAACCGTGTCTAGTACACGGATATAATCAATCCGAGGGTGATAACCGCATGATAATAAAGATCCATGCTCTTCTATTTCTTCTTTCGTAATCGATTTCCGCCCACCAGTATTTTGACGATTCCAAAACGCAATAATATGTTTTGCATCTAATAAATAAAGTTCATCAAAAAGTGTAAATTTAATAATAACAAATGCAATTCCATTATGAGCGATTACTTGCTTCATATGTTCAATTTGATGAAGGTGGAAGTTTTGAAGTGGAAAGCTGGTTTTATTTTTTGTTTCTTTCGCTTCAAAGTCGATGTATTTCCCTTTGTATACACCGTTGTAATCTGTTGTAGAAGGTTGTTTAAAATACGCTTCTTTTACCACTGCAGCACTTCGAGCGGGGTAATCTACTTTTACAATTTGAAGAGGAGTAGGTTTTTTATGTACACATGCAATATTATGGGTTAAGTAATATTCATTTGTTTCATTTAATTCCTCTTCAAGGGACATACCTCTATTACTATAAGTATGTTTTTTAATAGGTGTTTTATGAGGTTGTGAAGCTTGATTGAACCGTTTTCCATTTGGGTAACGAATGGTCATAGTGTGTCCACTCCCAACTTGTTAAGAATTACTTACAAAGGTGATTATAACAAAAAATGAAAAAAGATGTGACCTTTTTGAAGAAAGGTAGGATGACTTATTCGTGTTTACATGGAATGATTATGAAAAAATTAAACAATATCGTAAAAATATCGCTTGTACAGAAGAAGAAAAAATAATCGTTTACAACATTAAGAGGGAAATAGAAATAGTTAATATGGACAACATTTCTCGAACACAGTCTTATCAAGAATATTATGTAAGAAATAGTGAAATCAGGTGGGCCTTCTTAGCGAGTATGGTCTCGAGAAATGCGGGATGGAATATGACTGATTTAAAAGGGAGGTATTATGCTACTGTTTTACCTCAAAAAGTAAAAAAACATTTGTTTCTGACGTATGAAGAAGCGAATTGGATTATTTTTTTAGATGCATTTCCTCAGCTGTTGTTATACGAAGAAAGTAAGAGGAGGCAGGTGCCACTATTCTATCTGTTACAATATTTCAACGTATCAATTTTTATGGAAAAAGAATGGATATATTTTTGGGAGAAAAAAGATATAAACAGGCTCATGACAGCCCTTATTATAAATGAGCAAAATAAAATTCAAAAACCAGTTATTGAGAATGCATATTTTAAAAAACATGTATTCCATACAGCACTTTTTAAATTGCAAGAAATGCTTCATGTTAGTGCCGTTATTTTTCCAACCGTTGAAGGGAATATGTATGGTTTTTCAGTTTATCAATTTGAAACGTTACAAAAGCGTATAGAACTAGGGAAGAAATTAGCGGAGTTACTGTTTCATCCAGATTATAAAAGGTTATTCCATAGGTTTGCATTGCAAACTACACACACAGGATCAAGAGCAGATTATGAATATTATGTAAGAGGAGCTAGAAAATCTTGTACGCCAGCCCTTAGAGAGGTTTATCCTGTTGTTGCACATAAGGGGATAAGTATGAGAGATTGGTTTTGTAGAGATACAGAAATAAATGAGCTATTTTTACCAGAAGAGTATAAGGGTGAGGTTGATATAACAGAATGGTATAAAAGAAAGAGAGAGCAAATCTATGTTGCTTCTATTGTAAATCGTTTTGTTAAAAGGATGGAAGAGTTCGTGATATAATAAAAAAGAAGTCCCGTCTTCATAAATGAAGACGGGACTTCTTAATGTGAAGTAATCCTGCCATTTGTGCTAAAAAATTAATCTCAAAACTTAATGAATATAAGAGATTAAGGATGTTTCAGAAATTAGCTTTTTGTAAAAGTATTAAAGTTTCACTTTATGTAGCAGGGAAGTTTGGACCATCTAACTTTGGATTGCCAGTTTCGGGTTTATTTTGTTTGTTTTGTTTTTTCTTTTTTTCATCTTTGTTCTTTGTCATCTTCATACACCTCCTTTTTGTATTGTTACCATTTCTATAAATGACATACAAAATGATTTCTTTGACGAATAACAACTAGTTTTGTCATGTGGGCAGGAGTGGGAAATCATTCGGCGAAATTACATGACAAAGGAAAAGCAAAGAAGGGGGCGTTTTGTATATGGCGATGGTTCAGAAGGAAGATGTAATGAAAACGATGGATCAAATGTTAAGTTCTCTCGATTTGCTGGAAATGAACATAGGGATTAGAATGAATCATGCATTGAAGGATAAGAGTGAAAAAATATGCAACAAGATAGAAATAACAGAAATGCATATTGAGCATATGGAAAATAAATTAGTGCATCACGAAGAAAAAGGGAATTGGGTGAAGGCATTTCAAAACGTCGTAGTGAGTGCATAATAAGGTGGGAATAAAATGAAGTATGAAGCATTAATACAGTCTTCGGAAAAACTTATACAGCATAATAATGAAGCGAATGTGAAAAAAAGAGAAATGATTGAATATGATTTTTATAAGGATATGAAACCATTTGTAGATATGGTAGATGAGGAATTAAAAGTGTGGAAAGAATTAGCTTATAAATGGATTAAGGAAGAAAAACCGAAGTATATACATGTACAGCAAATTGATCAAGTGTACGATAATTTACAAACAAATGTGTTGCAATGTTTTGTAAATAAAGGAAAAGGTAAGCGATTCTTTGAAACACATCAAGCCATTTCGTATACTTTGCAAAATATAATCGAGCAATGTAAGTAACAAGAGGGGAAACCCTCTTGTTTTTTTATGCTTCTGTCATTGTTGTAGGTTTTGTTGCCCCGTTTATTTCTAATTCTTTTATTAACGTTCGGTAATCTGAAATGCATATTTTTCCTTCGAGATACCAATGTCTCGCAAAGTCTAACAATTCATTTACATTCTCTGTGTAATACCCCTTTTTTTGAGAAAACGCTTGTTTTAAATCCCCTAATACCATGTTGATTCCTCCCCCATGAGAATCTTCTTCTTCATTATCATAGCATGGAAGGGTTTTCTTTTTTAATTTTTTAAAAATTTAAACTTCCGACAAAAATAGACAGATACTCCGTCACACAAATTATTTTGCAGGTACATATTATATATGTAGAAACTTATGTGAAGGAGGAGAGAATGCATGTTTCAACAACCTAACGTATATCAGCAAACGAATCCATATGCACAGCAAAATATGTACCAATATAATACGGATACATATTTACGGTATAATATGTATCCTTTCGAGCCTCATTATGGAAATCAAAATTATTACCAGCCATTTGAAGTGTCGTTTATGAATCAATCGCAACAACAGCAGCCTTATATGAATCAACAGCAGCAGCCTTATATGGATCAACAACAGCAACCTTATATGAATTCCCAATACTATATGCCACCACCATCTCCCTATGGAAATCAGCAAGCGATGTTTTATCCACCAAAACAACCGTACCCAACGCAGAATAAACAAAAGCAACAACAGCAACCAAGCCAATTTTCTAGTTTTGTTTCCCAATTTAAAACGTCAGATGGTAACTATGATGTAAATAAAATGATGAATACAGCTGGACAAATGATGAATGCGATGAATCAAGTGACAGGTATTGTAAAGCAAGTTGGAGGATTTTTTGGTAAGTAATTTTGGAGGGGTGTCTATAAAAAAGTATCTTATATGAAGTAGGGACTAGACAAATTTCCTTGGAGTAAATGGGTATATATAACAAACGGCTTTCCCTCTTTTCTCATACTGTAAAGTGTAATCAGATTTTTTTTATGAGAGAGGAGAGAAAAAACTATGCATCATTGTCATCCTTGTTTTGGAGGGCATAAGCCTGTAGGACCTATTTGTACAACTGCTCCTGTCGTTCATCCGACGAAACAATGCGTAACACACTCTTTTTCAACAACGGTGGTGCCACACATTTTCCCAACACATACAACACATGTACATCATCAACAAATTAAAAACCAAAACTTCTTCCCGCAAACAAACTCGAATGTAAATGTTGTAGACCCAATCGATCCAGGATTTGGCGGCGGATGTGGACCATGTGGCCATGGTCATCACCACCACAGCCATCAAATATCTCCATTCGGACCAGGACCGAATGTATCACCGTTTGGACCAGGACCGAATGTATCACCGTTTGGACCAGGACCGAATGTATCACCATTTGGACCAGGACCAAATGTATCACCAGTAGGTCCAAATATTGGACCAAACGTTGGTGGAATATTTAAAAAGTAAATGATATGTTAGAACTAGCGAAATGCTAGTTCTTTTTTTGTAATTGGAGTGTTGATATGAAAGTTATTGCAGTAACAGGATATAAGCCATTTGAACTTGGAATATTTAAAAATGATCATCCAGGAGTAGAATGTATAAAAAAGGCGCTGCGTCGTAAATTAACTGCTTTTGTAGAAGATGGTTTAGAGTGGGTTATAATAAGTGGCCAGTTAGGTGTCGAATTATGGGCTGCTGAAGTTGTTTTTGAAATACAAGTAGAATATCCAGATTTAAAATTAGCGGTATTTACTCCGTTTTTAGAACAAGAAGAAGGTTGGAAGGAAGATAACCGTGAATATTACGAATTTATTCTCTCACAAGCAGACCATATTGATAGTATCACGAAACGGAAGTACGAAAGCCCAGAGCAATTTAAATTAAAAAATCAATTTTTTATTGAAAAAAGTGATGCACTTTTAGCTGTATATGATGAAGAAAAACCAGGGAGTCCTAAATATATTGTAGAAGCAGCAAAGAAAAAAGGAGAAATAGAAAATTATCACAGTTATTTCATTCTTTTTTCCGATTTACAAGATATAATAGAAGAGGAACAGTGGAATAATGCTGAGTAATATGTAATATAGTACTCGTATATATGATTGACAAAAAGCATTGTTTCTGAAAAAATTTAGTTAATGAAAGTTTTGGCAAAAATTTGAGGTGAAGAAAATGATTTCGGATAAAATTAAATTAACGGCAAAAGATATTTTAGAAAAAGAATTTAAAACAGGTATGAGAGGTTATCAACAAGAAGAAGTAGACAAGTTTCTTGATATGATCATTAAAGACTATGAGGCTTTCCACAAGGAGTTTGATCAATTAAAGCAACAAAATGCTCGTTTAAAGCGTGAACTAGAAGAACAAAAACTAGTAGCAACGCAAGCTCCACAACAACCTGTACAAACACCAGTTGCACAACCAGTATATAACAACACGAATACGGACATTTTAAAACGTCTATCTAATTTAGAAAAAGCTGTATTTGGAAGTAAGTTATACGAATAATTTTTGGTGATAAAAAGGTAAAAGCATTTTACATAGAAAAAAACATTGCAAAATCTTTTTGTTTCCACTATACTAATGGATGTCATAACGTTTGGGTAATCGCTGCAACGCCAACGTTGTAGAGGAAAGTCCATGCTCGCACGGCCTGAGATGGCTGTAGTGTTCGTGCCTAGCCAATTCATAAGCTAGGGTATTCTGGCTGTAAGGCTGGTTTAACGGCAGGGAAAAAACCTAAGTCCTTTCGGATATGGTTTGACTACCTTTAAAGTGCCACAGTGACGAAGTCCTTGAAGAAATGATAGGAGTGGAACGAGGTAAACCCCACGAGCGAGAAACCCAAATAATGGTAGGGGAATCTTTTCCAAGGAAATGAACGACGGGAAAGGACAGGTTGTATAACCTGTAGATAGATGATTGCCACCGGAGTACGAGGCGTGGGCCGTTTGCAGTACAAAGGAACAGAACATGGCTTACAGAACGTTATGAACCAACTATGAAATAACTCAGCTCTCCTTTGTTAGAGGAGGGCTTTTTATTTGTATGAAGTTATAAATTATGAGTTAAAATGGTTAATGAGAAAAAAATTTGTAAAATGTAATAATTAATAGGACAAATTGCTATTAATTATTGTTTGAATATACATAAGAGGTGAATGCAAATGGGAAAAGTTACTTTAATTGCAACAGCGGCAATGGGTATTGAAGCGTTAGTTGCTCGAGAAGTTCGCGATCTTGGTTACGAATGCCAAGTAGAAAACAGCAAAGTAACATTTGAAGCAGATGAAAAGGCGATTTGTCGCACGAATTTATGGTTACGTACTGCGGACCGTGTGAAAATTAAAGTTGGCGAATTCAAAGCGACAACATTTGATGAGCTGTTTGAGAAAACGAAAGCATTAAACTGGGGAGATTATATTCCGGAGAACGGTGAGTTCCCTGTTATCGGTAAATCTTTAAAATCTGAGTTATTCAGTGTTTCGGATTGCCAACGTATCGTTAAAAAGGCTGTCGTTGAAAAATTAAAAACAACATATAAACGTACAACTTGGTTTGAAGAAGATGGTCCGTTATTCCGTATTGAGATTGCAATGTTAAAAGATATTGCAACATTAACAATTGATGCAAGCGGTGTTGGACTTCATAAACGTGGATACCGAATGGATCAAGGGGAAGCTCCTTTAAAAGAAACATTAGCTGCGTCTTTAATTAAATTAACAAACTGGAAGCCAGATCGTCCTTTCGTGGATCCTTTCTGTGGATCAGGTACAATTCCGATTGAAGCAGCATTAATTGGACAAAATATCGCACCAGGATTTAACCGTGGCTTCGCATCAGACGAGTGGGGCTGGGTAGGTAAACAAAACTGGCGTGAAGCTCGTCAAGAAGCTGAAGATTTAGCGAACTATAATCAACCACTGCAAATCATTGGATCAGATATTGATCATCGTATGATTCGAGTTGCTCAAGATAACGCAGAAGAAGTAGGTTTAGGTGATTTAATTACATTTAAACAAATGCAAGTAAAAGATTTCACGACAAAAGAGGATTATGGCTACGTTGTAACGAATCCTCCATACGGAGAACGTTTAAGTGAAAAAGCGCTTGTTGAACAATTGTACAAAGAAATGGGACAAGTATTCCGTCCATTAGATACATGGTCAGCGTATGTATTAACAAGTTACGAAGCATTTGAGAAGTGCTACGGAAAAGATGCATCAAAGAAACGTAAACTGTTTAACGGATTTATCCGTACAGATTACTACCAATACTTCGGAAAACGACCACCGCGTAATTCATAGTATAAAACTCCTCCAGCGCGCATATACTGGCTATTATGTAATGCGTAAAGGAGGAACTGGTATGGATAGTTTCCAATTATCAATGATTCAAAAAGCTATTCACCGTACGTATGATGAGCTCGGAAAAGAAGTGGATAGTCAAGGTGCGATGGTAGATGAAATACAAAAAGCACAAGAAGAATATTTGTCAGCTCTTTCACATGAAACAGCGATTGATAAACGGTATTTAAAGTCATTAATATAGAAGAAAATTTTCCTTTTTCGAAAGGAAAATTTTTTTTCGTGTATTTCTATGTATGGCAACAGGGGAAAGTGGCTGCACACATATGAATAGCAGCTACTATATCTTTTTATAGAAAAACTTTTTGGTTGGAGGCTAAGGATGTTTACTGAGAAGAGATTACCATTTGAAGTAGGAAAACAAGACAATTTTTATGATAAGTTGAATGAGTGGATTGGAGATGTATTTTATGACATCCTTCCGGAAAAAGGCTTTGAAGAGCGTGATGAACAAATTTTCATGGCGTTTCAATTAGAGCGTGCTTTCCAAGAAAAGAAAGTAATGTTCGCAGAAGCGGGTGTAGGAACAGGGAAAACAATTGTATATCTTCTATATGCAATTTGCTATGCGCGTTATACTGGAAAACCAGCTATTATCGCTTGTGCAGATGAAACGTTAATTGAGCAACTTGTAAAAGAAGAAGGGGACATTGCTAAATTATCCGAAGCGTTAGGCTTATCGGTAGATGTAAGACTTGCGAAATCAATGGATAATTATTTATGTTTACGTAAACTTGAAGATGTTATGAGTGGACGAGCTCCAGAAGTAATTGAAGATGTATACTACGAATTACCGCAGTTTGTATTTGATCATGGTACGATGCAAAACTTTACTCACTATGGTGATCGAAAAGAGTTTCCGCTTTTAAATGATGAGGAATGGTCAAAAATAAATTGGGATTACTTCCAAGATTGCTTCACTTGTGATTCACGTCACCGTTGTGGTCAAACTCTTTCACGTGAACATTATCGTAAAGCGGCAGATTTAATTATTTGTTCTCAAGATTTCTATATGGATCATATTTGGACGTACGATGCTCGTAAGCGTGAAGGGCAAATTCCGTTATTACCAGAAAGTAGCTGCGTTGTATTTGATGAAGGACATCTTGTAGAATATGCAGCCCAAAAAGCTTTAACATATCGTTTAAAGCAAACGATGATGGAGCAACTTCTAACGAGATTATTACAAAATGATATTCGTGAAGAGTTCGCACATTTAGTAGAAGAAACAATTTGGCAAACAGAACGATTCTTTGATGTGTTACAAGAAAATAAAAAGGAAATTGCCGGTTCTGATCGTTTAGAAATTACTGTGACAGAAAAGGTAACAGCTGAAGCGAAGCGACTTTATGCGAAAATTGGTGAAGTCGGTGATGCGTTAGTATTTGAAAGTGAAATGCATACAGTAAACACGTATGATTTAAATATCGTCGATGAACATTTAGATGTATTAGAACATTCACTTCGTCTGTTCATGCACGAGAAAAATGTAATTACATGGGGTGAAGAAGGTGATGGAGCCTTCACGTTAGTAATTATGCCACGTGCAGTTGAAGAAGTATTACAAGAGAAAGTATTCTCAAAGAAAATCCCGTATATTTTCTCTTCTGCTACATTATCTAACAACGATTCATTCGCATTTACAGCAAATAGCCTAGGGGTAAAAGATTATTTATCATTCTCAGTTGCCTCACCATTTGATTACGAAGAACAAATGGCAGTAAACTTACTATCACATACGAAAGAAAATGAATGGGAAAGAAAGTGTCAATATACACTTGAAAATATACAGAAAACAAATGGACGTACGCTCGTATTATTCCGTACAACGCAAGAGCTTGCAGCGTTCAAAGAATATGTAAGTAAAGAACAAATGTCAGTTCCGTTCCTATATGAAGGGGATCAAGAAATTAGTCAGCTCGTTTCTCGTTTCCAAAATGAAGAAGAGACTGTACTTTGTGCCGTTCATTTATGGGAAGGTTTAGATATTCCTGGTTCATCATTATCACATGTTATTATTTGGTCATTACCATTCCCTCCAAACGATCCTGTGTTTGAAGCGAAGCGTAAACATGTAAATGATCCATTCTGGGATGTAGATGTACCATATATGATTTTACGTCTTCGTCAAGGGATTGGCCGTTTAATTCGTACGAGCGATGATAAAGGTACTATATCAATTTTCTTATCTGATACAGAAGATGAGAAAGTGGTAGAAGCGGTGAAAAACGTACTACCAGTAGAAGGTAAAGAATTGTAAGGAGAGAGCTTGGCGCTTGCCAAGCTTTTTTTTTATTATAAAAGGAATTTAGATTTTCATGTCGAATTAAGTTTGAGGTAGAAAAAGGAGGCTTTTATACGATGACAGTAGCTATATATGAAGTAGAAAAACAATTTTTAACATATGTGAAGAAGATACAGAATTACGGAGAAGCATTAAGCTTAATGTTCTGGGACTTGAGAACAGGTGCGCCTAAAAAAGGTGTAGACCAACGTTCAGAAGTAATTGGTATGCTTTCATCAGAAGTGTTTGCTATGTCGACTTCAGATGAGATGGGAAATTATTTAACAGAGCTTGAAAATTTAATACGTGAAGACAAACTTTCTGAAACGACGAAGAAAATGGTTGAAGAGTGTCGTAAAGAATATGATAGAAATAAGAAAATTCCACAAGCGGAATATGAAGCGTATGTGAAATTAGAAGCGAAAGCGGAAAGTGTGTGGGAAGAAGCTCGCGAAAAATCTGATTTCGAAATGTTCCGTCCGTATTTAGAAAAAATTGTTGAATTTAAAAAGAAATTTATTACATATTGGGGTTACGAAACATATAAATATAATACATTATTAGATATGTATGAGCCGGGTATTACAGTAGAAGTGTTAGATCATGTATTTGGTCAACTTCGTGAGCGTATCGTCCCACTCGTAAAAGAAATATCGGAGTCGCAAAAGAGATTAAAGACAAGTGCTTTATCAGAACATTTTTCAAAAGAAAAACAAAAGAACTTTACATTAGAGCTATTAAAACAATTGAATTATGACTTTGAAGCAGGTCGTCTTGATGAAACGGTACATCCATTTGAGATTACATTAAATAGAGGGGATGTTCGTATTACGACACGCTATGACGAAAAAGATTTCCGTATGGCTGTATTTGGAACAATACATGAATGTGGTCATGCTGTATATGAACAAAATATTGCAGAGAAATTTGAAGGTACACCGCTATGTAGTGGAACATCTATGGGCATTCATGAGTCACAATCATTATTCTTTGAGAACTTTATCGGTCGTAATAAATCATTCTGGAAGAAAAATTATGATTTATTAAAAGAGTATAGCGATGGTCAATTCAATGATATATCAGTAGATGAGTTTTATGATGCAATTAACGAATCGAAGCCATCGTTCATTCGTATAGAAGCAGATGAGCTTACATATCCGCTTCACGTCATGGTTCGTTATGAACTTGAGAAAGAATTATTTGATGGTACATTACAAGTGAAGGATTTGCCAGCGGCTTGGAATGATAAGATGGAAGCATATTTAGGAATTCGTCCGGCAAACGATGCACAAGGTGTATTGCAAGATGTTCACTGGGCTGGTGGTTCATTTGGATACTTCCCATCTTATGCGCTTGGTTATATGTATGCAGCGCAATTTAAGCAAAGAATGTTAAAAGACATTCCGAACTTTGATGCATTATTAGAAGAAGGAAACGTAACACCAATTGGTGAATGGTTAACAGAAAACATTCACCAATACGGTAAAACGAAAAAGCCACTTGAAATTTTAGAAGATGTAACAGGTGAAGGATTAAATGCAAATTACTTAGCAGATTATTTAGAAGCGAAGTATAAAGAAATTTATGATTTATAGAAAAGAGCTGCTTAATTGCAGCTCTTTTTTTAAAGGGGGGAGAAAAATGGATTATACATATACAGTAATGACGCAAGAAGAAGCAGAAGAAATTGCATACAACTGGCATTATGAAGGGGAATATTCCTTTTATGATATAGAGGCAGATGAAGAAGATTTAGCTGAATTTTTACATGATGAGAGTAGGGGGGATCATACCTTTTCTGTGAAGGAAAATGGCACTCTCATTGGTTATTTTACTGTTTGTAAAATAAATGATGGAACGGTTGATATAGGTCTTGGAATGAGACCTAATATAACTGGGAACGGATTTGGTTTACAGTTCGTAAACGCTGGATTAGCTTTTAGTAAAGAAAAGTACGGATGTAATTATATAACGTTATCGGTAGCTACATTTAATGAGAGAGCGATTAAAGTGTATAAAAGGGCAGGATTTGAAGTAGTTGGAACGTTTATACAGAAAACAAATGGTAGTTGTTTTGAGTTTTTGAAAATGAATTATATATGTAAAAATGATTAAAAAACAGAAGAATCTCCTTCTGTTTTTTTTATGCAGAAATAAATCATACTTTTTGTAATTGGAAGTTTTGTAATTTTGGAAGAGGATGTGTATGATTGAACTTTAGTAGCAAATAGTAGTTTAGCAGGGAGAGGTAGCATGATTACAATTAAAGCGAAAAATGAAATAGATTTGATGCATGAATCTGGGAAATTACTTGCTTCATGTCATAGGGAAATTGCGAAAATGATGAAACCAGGTATTACGACAAAAGAAATTGATACGTTTGTTGAAGCATATTTAGAAAAGCATGGTGCAACGTCTGAGCAGAAAGGTTACATCGGGTATCCATATGCGATATGTGCATCTGTAAACGATGAAATGTGTCATGCGTTTCCGGCCGATGTTCCTTTAACTGAGGGCGATATTGTAACAATTGACATGGTAGTAAACTTAAATGGTGGTCTTTCGGATTCTGCTTGGTCGTATAGAATTGGAAAAGTTTCTGATGAAGCAGAAAAGTTGTTGTTAGTAGCTGAGAATGCTTTGTATAAAGGGATTGATCAGGCGATAATCGGTAATCATGTAGGAGATATTGGCTATGCAATTGAAAGTTATGTAGCAAATGAAGGCTTTTCTGTTGCAAGAGACTTTACGGGACATGGAATCGGTAAAGAGATTCATGAAGAACCAGCAATTTTTCATTTTGGGAAGCAAGGACAAGGGCCTGAGTTACAAGAAGGAATGGTAATTACGATTGAACCAATTGTCAATGTAGGTATGCGATATTCGAAAGTAGATTTAAATGGATGGACCGCAAGAACGATGGACGGGAAATTATCAGCTCAATATGAACATACAATTGCGATTACAAAAGAGGGACCAATCATTTTAACGAGGTTATAATTGGGAATGAAAGAGTTTACAAAAATCGAACGAAAATGATAATTTCATAAAATTTGTACGTGTTTTGTTAATAAATACTTTTCAAAGTATAAAAAGTGCGTTATAATCCATCTATAAAATAAATAGTTAGCTACACTCATATAATCGCGGGGATATGGCCTGCAAGTTTCTACCGAAGTACCGTAAATACTTTGACTATGAGTGAGGACGAATATATTTGCTTGTTTAGCATTCTTTTTTTGCGAAACTCCAAAAGCGCGTCTCTCACTTGTAACGAGTGGTGGCAGCTTTTGGAGTTTTTTTATTGCATAAGAGGGGGAACAAACATGAAAGTATTACAAGAAAAGATTTTGAACGAAGGAAAGGTTTTATCTGGTGACGTATTAAAGGTAGATGCTTTTTTAAATCATCAAATTGATCCAGTACTTATGCAAGAGATCGGAAAAGAATTTGCTAAACGCTTTAAAGAAGAGAATATTACAAAAATCGTGACGATTGAATCTTCAGGCATTGCACCAGCAGTTATGGCTGCATTAGAGCTTGGTGTAAAAGTAATCTTTGCAAGAAAACGTAAATCGTTAACGTTACAAGATAATATGTACGTTGCAAACGTATATTCATTTACGAAACAAGAAACGAATGAAATTTCATTATCTCGAAATCATATCGATGAAAATGATCGTGTTTTAATTATCGATGACTTTTTAGCGAACGGTCAGGCTGCTTTAGGTTTAATGAGTTTAGTAGAGCAAGCAGGAGCAAGTATTGCGGGACTTGGTATTGTTATTGAAAAAGCATTTCAAGATGGAGGAAAGAAGCTTCGTGAACAAGGCGTTCGTGTTGAATCACTAGCAGAAATTGCATCACTTGATAACGGCACAGTTACATTTGTACAGCAAGAAACTGCGGAGGTGAAATAAACGATGAAGCAACATCCAATTAAAATCGCATCGCTTGGTATGCAGCATATGCTTGCTATGTATGCAGGCGCAATTATCGTTCCGCTTATTGTGGGCGGCGGACTAGGTTTAAATCAAAAAGAGTTAACGTATTTAGTCTCAATTGATTTATTAATGTGCGGCGTTGCGACAATTTTACAAGCATTATCAAATCGCTTTTTCGGTATTGGACTTCCAGTTGTACTAGGTTGTACATTTACAGCCGTTGGGCCGATGATTGCAATCGGGAAACAATACGGCGTGTCTTCTATTTATGGGGCAATTATTGCTGCCGGGTTATTCGTTGTTATTTTTGCGAAATTATTTGGAAAGCTTGTAAAGCTGTTTCCCCCTGTTGTAACAGGATCTGTTGTTACAGTAATTGGAGTTACACTTGTTCCTGCCGCTATTAATGATATGGCTGGTGGAGTAGGAAGTAAGGATTTCGGTAGTCTTGAAAATTTAGCATTAGCATTTGGTGTGTTATTATTTATCATCATTATGTATCGTTTCTTTGACGGATTTATTCGTTCAATCTCTATTTTACTAGGTCTATTGTTCGGTACAATCGTTGCAGCATTTATGGGGAAAGTAAGCTTGCAAGCGGTTGGAGAAGCGGATTGGTTCCATGGTATTCAACCATTTTACTTCGGTACACCAACATTTGAATTAACACCAATTATTACGATGATTTTAGTTGCTTGTGTAGGGATTGTAGAAGCAACAGGTGTTTACTTTGCATTATCTGATATTTGCAATAAAAAGATTGGTGAAAAAGAATTAACAAAAGGCTATCGCGCAGAAGGACTAGCGATGGTATTAGGTGGTATTTTCAATGCATTCCCATATACAACATACTCTCAAAACGTAGGGCTTGTTCAATTAACTGGAGTAAGAAATCGCGTTATTATTTACACTTGTGGTGGTATGTTAATCGTTCTTGGGTTCATCCCAAAAATCGCAGCTATTACAACAATCATTCCGAAATCAGTACTTGGCGGTGCGATGTTAGCAATGTTCGGTATGGTAATGGCATATGGTATTAAAATGTTAAGTAGCGTTGATTTTGGAAGACAAGAAAACTTATTAATCGTTGCATGTTCTGTTGGAATCGGACTAGGAGTTACTGTCGTTCCTACATTATTCTCACAACTTCCAGAAAGTATTCGTATTTTAACAGATAACGGAATCGTACTTGGAAGTGCGTCAGCAGTACTTTTAAATATCGTATTTAATATGGTGCCGCAGCGTAAAGTGAAAGTAAAGGATGAACCAGTTCCGATACAAAGTGCGGTAAGAGAAGCGTAAAAAAGCAAGGTCTCGTTATGAGACCTTGCTTTTCTTTTTAAGTGGCATCATTTTTCCGTACGTACCAAGGCGCCATATATATTCAAGTGGCCCGTATTGATAACGTGACAGCCACCAGCGGCTAATAAAGATTTGTAACGTGTAGAAACCGATGCAGAATAGTGGTCCTACCCATAATGGAGCAGGATAATAACTTTTAAACAATAGTCCGAACACAAGTAATGTAACAATTGTATGCGAGATGTAATTTGTTAATGCCATTCGCCCAACGTACTGGAACGGATGTAATAATGTTTGCCATCTTTCTTTTTGTAATAAACGCATGAGCGTGAAAATGTAGAATATGAATAATGTTTTTCCACTAAACATTGTAAAGACCTGCATATAAATTGGTTCATACGATGGCTTTGATAAGAAATAACGGACCATGAAGAACCACATTGGCAATGTTAAAATGAACATAATAATTTGCCATTTTTTTAGTTTTGGATCTAATTCTTTCGCGCGGCGGAAAATATCCTTTTTGCCGGCGTATAAACCGAGTAAAAATAGCCCAACTGTTTCTGGGAGCATGAATGCGTTTAGTTCAATTCCATCAGCATAAAATGCATGGAAACGATTTTGTATTTGTGACACCCAGTCTTCAAGTGGCATGATAGGTAAGGAAAATCCTAACTCTGCCTTTGGAACGAATGCAATCATAATACCAGCGAGTAGCATGAAAAACTGAAAAATACTTAATAAAACGATTGCCCATATTAAAATAGTACGAGGTTCTCTCTTATAAAATAAAAATAAGAAAAATCCAGCGATTGCATAACTATGTAAGATGTCTCCGTCCCATAAAAGAACGTAATGTAAGAAACCAAATAATAATAAAATAAGTAAGCGACGAACAAATAAAGTTTTTGGTCGATCTGTTTTCGCTTCAGCACGAGTCATAAAAATGTAAAAGCCTAGGCCGAATAAAAACGAAAAGATAGTATAAAACTTTGTTTGAATAAACATATCGTAAAATAGACGGATATAGCTATCTAGCCCCTCGTAAACTCCTGAAAGATCACGTGAGTCAATCCCGGCGATAACAGGCCAGTTAACAAGAAAAATACCAAGTACAGCTATTCCTCTAATAATATCGATGGAGTGTATCCTCTCGCCTTGTGAAATATTTTGTGTCATTATTTTCCTCCTTGTTAAGTAATTCCCTTTTATTATACAAAATGTAAGATGGAGGGTATAGGGTGGATTTCCATTTTTTTTAACTATTAAGTTATGTAAGATGAGATATAATAAGAGTGCACAACAAGTTTTAATCTTCTTCAAAACAGGCAGTAAAGCTCCTTCTTATAAGGGGCTTTCTTTATGAAAAGTGTTGATAATGATTCTCTTTAATGATAAAATGTATTCAAAAGTGATAATCATTATCAAAAAGGTTGGTGCATGAGTATGGTATATACATTAGTAGCAGGTACAGTCGCTGTATATGCAGTTATTGCAAAGTATGTTTTAAATGGAGTAGGAACAGCAAAATGAGTGATATTACATAAAATCCCTTTCATTTGTAAAAAGAATGAAAGGGATTTTTTATTTTTAATGAGAATATGCTGAAAATTTAGTATGATAGTAAAGTAAAACTGTAATCAATGAGGGGATGTATCTCCTGTTGATTGTGTGCTCGCAAATAGCGGGAAAAGTATATACATCTTGGATAAAGGGGAACAAGGGGATGACAAACATAGTACAGACAAACGGTATGAAAAAACTTGTTTGTTTTTATGAAGAGTGGCAAAAACACGGCGATGCAGAGAATAGCTTAAAGTTGTTTGAAGTAGTTCAAAAATATAAACGAGAGCAGCTTATGATAGCATTCTGCGGTCACTTCTCAGCAGGGAAATCAACGATGATGAATCATCTATATAAAGCGCAGTTGTTACCGACAAGTCCAATTCCGACAAGCGCTAACGTCGTTAAAATTGAAAAGGGATTTGATCGTGTTGTTGTAACGATTAAATCTGGAGAGCAGTACGAATATGACGGTGCATATTCAGCAGAAGAATTAAAACAAATTTGTAAAGATGGCGATGAGGTAATTGGTGTTCATATTTATCGGAATGATGCTCCAATTCCTGAAGGTGTTATGTTAGTTGATACACCAGGGATTGATTCAACAGATGATGCCCATCAACTAGCGACAGAATCAACGCTGCATCTAGCAGACGTAATTTTTTATATGATGGATTATAATCACGTCCAATCGGAAGTGAATTTACAATTTGTTAAAGAATTGAAACAACGTAATAAAACGGTTTATCTCGTTGTAAATCAAATAGATAAACATAAAGAAAATGAATTATCGTTTGCGGATTATAAAGATAGTGTAAAACAATCGTTCTCTAACTGGGATATTGAAGTAGATGGAGTTTATTATACATCATTACGAATGATGAACCATCCACATAATGAAATTGGAAGCTTAGAAACATTAATTACTTCTATTATGAAAGAAAAAGCGCAGTATGTAAGAGATGGAATGGAGCGAGAAACAGAATATTTAATGGGGGAACATTTCTCGTTTATTCTTTCTGAAAATGAAAAAGCTCTTTTGAAATATGAGGAAGAGTTAGCATCACCGCTTTCCATTTTAGAAATAGTTGAAAAGAAGGAAGAGCTAACGGAAACGAAACATCGCGAGGCTAGTAAAG
The DNA here is from genome assembly GCF_008042405.1 of Bacillus sp. SH7-1. Classification (NCBI taxonomy): domain Bacteria; kingdom Bacillati; phylum Bacillota; class Bacilli; order Caryophanales; family Bacillaceae; genus Bacillus; species Bacillus sp. SH7-1. The sequence continues at coordinate 48,792 of NZ_QNUD01000018.1, read as the reverse complement.
AGTCTCATGTGAGAAACGAATTTATAAAAGGCCTACAAGCTATATTAGATAACGCGTATTTAATGCCATTTGAAATGAGAGAATTGGCAAATGCGTACTTAGAAACGAAATTAACAAAATTTAAAGTTGGTTTGCTATTTGCGAAAGGGAAGACGGAGCAAGAAAAACAGAGACGTTTAGATTCTTTTTATTCAGCTTTGCAAAAAACTGTTGAAACGCAACTTGATTTTCATGTGAAAGAATTTATCGTTACCTTCTTAAAAGAAGAAGGATTGTTCACAGAGGAAATTGGGAAAGACATATATGCTTTAGAAATTGCTTTTGGACCAGAAATGCTGGCGGAAGTAATCAAACAAGGTGCAGGTTTTACAGGTGATTACTTACTTCTTTATACAGCGGATGTAGCGAACGAACTGAAGAAACGTTATTTTATAAAAGCACAGCAAATTTTTGATAAAAGTGCAGTTGTTTTAAAGCAAAAGGTGAAGGAAGCAGTTGCTCGTATTGAAGAAGAGGTTGAAACATATACGATGTTGCAAACTGCAAAAGAAACGAAATTGCAATACAGTAACAATTTGGAGACGTATGAAAGTTATTTGCAAAATATTTGGCACGAGCGTGTTGCTACGCCAGAAGGGTTGCAAATAGAGGAGATATTGCAAAATGAAAAACAAATTGTTAGTGAGAAATTCACATTACAAGAGCAGGAATTTGTAAATGATAGCGTAGTAGCTCATGAAGAAGAGATAAAAGGAACGGCAGCTTTAAATATTCAGCGTATATTAGAGAAAGTGAAGAAAGCTGAAACGATATTAGAGCCATTGCCAGCGCTGAAACATGTACAGCAAGAGGTAATTGAAAAAAGGCGTCGTGTGGAAACGAAACAATTTACAGTAGCGTTATTCGGAGCTTTTAGTGCTGGGAAATCATCATTTGCCAATGCCTTACTTGGTGAGAAGGTACTTCCTGTATCACCAAATCCGACGACGGCAACGATTAATCAAATTTTGCCGGTTACAGAGGAAAAACCACACGGAACAGTAATGGTTCAATTCAAATCAAAACAAGCTCTATTAGAAGATATGAAAGCTGTTTATAAGCTGTTTCATTATGAGATTACGACGTTAGATGAGGCGTTAGCACAAATTGATAAAGTTATGAAATATCCTTCACCGACTGGGAAGCAAAAAACAACATTTAGCTTTTTACGGGCGGTACAAAAAGGGTATGATACGGTTTCTACGCATTTAGGGAAGCAAGTACAAGTTACATTAGAAGAGTTTTCTGATTATGTAGCGAATGAAGAAAAATCGTGTTTTGTTGAGTATATGGAGCTTTATTATGATTGTGCTTTAACAAGGCAAGGAGTAGCGCTTGTAGACACACCGGGAGCGGATTCTATTAACGCCCGCCATACAGACGTTGCATTCCAGTATATTAAAAACGCAGATGCTATTTTATTTGTAACGTATTATAACCATGTGTTCTCTCGTGCTGACCGTGAATTTTTAATTCAGCTTGGTCGTGTAAAGGATACTTTTGCTCTTGATAAAATGTTCTTCTTAATTAATGCGGCCGATTTAGCAGAGTCTGAAGAAGAGCTTGAAATGGTAAAAGGGTATATCGCAGACCAGCTACTGCAATACGGCATTAGAAGTCCGCGTTTATTTGCAATTTCAAGTTTATGTGCGCTTGAAGAGAAACAAGGAAAAAATATTGAAAAAGAGAAATACGGTATTTTACAAAACTCTGGGATTGCTAAATTTGAGGAATCATTTACATCCTTTATGATGAGAGATTTAATGCTCGTATCTGTTCATGCTTTATATGGTGCATTGCAAGGAGCAGATCAGCTTTTAGTAAACATGATAAATGGTGCAAAGCAGGGGAATGAAGAGAAAGAGAAGCAAACGAAAAAATATGAAGCAGAGCGTGGTCAACTACTTCATATTATTTCATCATATAGTGTACTTGCTGAAGAACAGGCGATGCAAAATGAAGTGAAAGAGTTGCTTTATTACGTGCAACAGCGTCTATTCCTACGTTATAACGATGTGTTTACTGAATTTATTAATCCGGCGTCACTTCGAACGGATGGAAATGTGAAAACACAATTGCAACAGTGTGTTATGGAATTAGTAGCATTTATTCAGCATGATTTATTACAAGAAATGCGTGCGACATCATTACGTCTTGAAAAATGGATAGACGAAGCGATGAAGCGTGCAAAGGACGGAATTGTAGTGAACTGTAAAGTAGAAAATCAATCAATTTCTATGAATGGAACAGTTGAGTATGAATATAAAGATATTACACATAAAGAACCGTTCCCTTCAGTTGAAATAAAAGATTTCAAAAAAGCACTGGCACATTTTAAAAATGAGAAAAGCTTTTTTGAAAAGAATGACAAAGCTTTTATGCAAGAAGACGCTAAATCTGTATTAGAGCCGCTTGTATCAAACTATGTAGCCGATGAAAAAGATTTATTTGTCCATCATTATAAGCAAGAATGGGATATGAAGTGGAACTTATTCCAAAAAGTGATGCAACAAGATGTGATGAACTATTATGAAAGTATATTGTTTGCATTGGCTGAAACGATCGATGTATCTCTATATGAACAAAGTAAAGAACAATTGCACAATCAGTTAGTAGAGATTGAAAAAGAAATTTATGTTATATAGTCGTTATGAGAAAAAGATTCGTTCAATTTTCTTTTGCAGTACAGTATCTAAAGATTTGACAAATCCAGCAAATTCATCGGTAGAAATCATATGAGTAAGAACGAGTCGTCTGCCGTCTGGTGTTTCACCACATAAGACGAATGAAGAAAATTCATATGTTTTGTTTTCTACTACTAATTTTGGATAGGAATACGTGTCACTTTTCTTCTTCTTTCCATCAATAGAGATGACGTTGCATTTTTTCTCATTGTTGTCCATGATGAATCCCTCCTTTCTATTACTTATGGTAGACAAGGGGGGTTTAGAACAATAGAGAAAGGGGAATTTTTTGTGGGTGTAGTAATAGAGTATATTTCGAAAGAAGCAATACCGAAGCCTTTATTATTGCTTGCTGATCCAAGCGAGCAGCAAATTGATGCATATGTACAAAGAGGGTTAACATATGTAGCTAAGCAAGAGGAGAGTGTTATCGGTGTATATGTTCTATTGGAAACAAGGCCGAAGACGATGGAAATTATGAATATTGCGGTTGTAGAGCATTTGCAAGGAAAAGGGATTGGAAAGAAGCTATTAAGTCATGCCATAGAAACTGCTAAAGGATATGGTATGTCAAAACTTGAAGTTGGTACGGGTAATTCTAGTGTTTCACAGCTTGCCTTATATCAAAAATGTGGATTTCGTATTTTTTCTATTGATTTTGATTACTTTTCGAAGCATTATGAAGAAGAGATTATTGAAAATGGGATTGTATGCCGTGATATGATTCGGCTTGCAATGGAATTGAATTAGAACGTATAACGTATTTAGGGGGAAGAGAAGATGGAAGTACATAAAGCAATTACAGCACATTCTCGTAAACAAAATGAAAGTGTAAAAGCATGTTTACAATTAGATGCGCAGCGTGAAGCAGCTATTGAAGCAGCCGTATCTCTTGCGTCAAATGGGAAAGAATTTTCGGTTGATGTCATTAATGTTGTAACAAAGCAAATTAATGATCTTGCAAAAAATGGTGTTACCTTGCAGCGTAAATATGTTACAGAAGAAATGGTTATGGAGTATGTAAGTCGTTTGCAAGAGAAAGAAGGTCGTTAAAGATGATAGTTACAGTCGAATGGTTACGTGAGCATATAGAAGATGAGAACGTCCGTATAATCGATTGTCGTTTTGATTTAGCGAATCCTAATTGGGGTAGAGAAAAGTATGAGGAAGAACATATCCCTCATGCGTTATATTTTGATTTAAATTTAGATTTATCAAGTCCAGTAACAGAACATGGTGGTCGCCATCCGTTGCCAAATATTGAAGAGTTTGCAGACAAGCTTTCGCGAGCTGGTATTAATGAACATACGATAGTAGTTGCATATGACAGTCAAGCGGGTGCAAATGCTTCTCGGTTATGGTGGTTATTAAACTATGTAGGACATGAGAAAGTATATATATTAGATGGCGGATTTCCTGCTTGGAAAGAGAAGGGATTACATATAACAGCGGAAATTCCTGTTGTTACCCGAAAAACATTCAAAGCCAATATACAAGAGCATATGCTTGTAACGATGGAAACGGTCAGAGAGAATATTCATGCAGGTGCAGATATTACGTTAATTGATTCTAGAGAGCCAAAACGTTATGCTGGTGTAGAAGAACTTGTTGATCCAAAAGCAGGACATATTCCGACAGCGGTAAACTATTTTTGGAAGGATGGAATGTTGCAATCAGGACAATTTAAGAATGAAGCTGGGCAACAAGAACGATTCCAAAATCTTTCGAAAGATAAGGAAACAATTGTATATTGTGGTTCTGGTGTTACAGCGTGTCCAAATATCCTTGCATTAAAATTAGCTGGATTCCAAAATGTTAAATTGTATGCAGGTAGCTGGAGTGATTGGATTTCTTATCCAGAAAATCAAATTGCAAAAGAAGAAGATTAATCACTTGCATGCAAAAATAATTTGTATTAAAATAAGGTCACAAGCAAGAAATTGCTCGAAAAACTTTGTATTTTACACATTAGAAACAATGTGATAATATAACGACAAGTAAATAATACATCCTGCGGTGTACGTAACTTATTTATGTCTAAAACCGATGTTAGTTATACGGAAGCTCAATATTTAGCGACCATCATCAAGCCTTCCTTGTGGAGGAAGATGTACGGTAACTGTGAGGGCATCCACCTGCGAGTAGCGGGTTTTTGGACATTTACGAGGAGCGGCACGTGCGGGGGTCTTATTTCAACTAACACTATATAAAATTCCTACGGTGTACGTAGCTTATGCATGTCTTAAACCAATAAGTTTAATATGGAAGTTCAATATTTAAATGTAGCTAACAAGCCATCTTTTTAAGAAGGAAGTTACAAACATTTGTGAGAGCATCCACCTGTGAGAGCAGGTTTATGGACATCTAGAGAGAACGGCATATGTGGGGCTAAATAAAAACCTTACGTTTTATACGTAAGGTTTTTTTATTGCATACATTTATCCATGTTATCTTGATTCACCTGTGAAGTTTCCGTAATAAATGTAGCACTTTCTGTCTTCATCAATCTCTCTTGAATCTAAGGAGAACTCCATAGACATGCCGTCTCGCTGAATATATATGATATCGGAATGAAGAGAGGGTAAAATTTCTTCATAGTTCCATACATCTTTACTTTCAATCAAGTTTGAACTCGTATCCTTCAGCTCTCTAATTTCAAAACCGATGTGGAAGTAAGTAGGATCTGAAGGATCGTTAGAAAAAGTTTCTTGTTGAATATATATAACTGCTGTTCCATCTGGATCTACTGAAGTTGCAGTAACAACATAAGTATTTTTCTCTTTAATAAAATATTCACAAGTCATGCGTGCGATAATTTCAGAATTAGAAATATTGGCGTAGTTCCATAAAGCAGGATACCCTTTCGTTTCATCATTAAGTCGATATTCTAAGCGCATTTAATCCCTCTTCTTCCTTTTTCTTCTACTTTATCATGCCATCCTATATAATAGGAATAGAATTTAAAAAGGGGAGTGCGAAGGTGACAAAAACGAAATGGCTAGTAGGCGGTGTCGTAACGTCTTTAATGACCGGCACCTTATTTGGCTGCGCACAAGATCTTCCCCCAAAACCGAATGATAATAGTTGTTCAGATTGGGATTGGGATGATGAACTTGGGGTATGGCAGTGTGATGATAGTAGTTCAGGTTATCGTGGCCATTATTTCTATGGTGGGCGATACTATCAAAATAAATCCACTTTTAAAAATTCATCGGCGTTTAAATCGTATCAATCGTCTGCGGAATTTAAAGGTGGAATTGGAAGCGGTTCAAAGGGAGGATTTGGGGGATAAAATATGTCGCAGTACATAAGGGGTCGAAAAGAGTTTTATTCGAAATATCCAAATTTCTGGTCGGATCTATATGAATCTGAGTATAGTTTGTTTCATGTTTTCTCTATAACAAATCAGACTATGAAACAATTACAATTAGCAACTGAACGAATGGGAAGAATATTTTTTAAGACTGCTAGACTTTTGCGTAATTTAAGTGACGAACAGCTTCTTGAACTTGGGTTTCCTCCTGCGAGCTTATCGTTCATTAGAATGAAAGGGTTATATCCTGAATCTGTTATTTCGCGTTTTGATTTCGTTTTAACAGCTGATAACCAAATTAAAATGCTTGAATTTAATAGTGATACACCAACTTTTATTATGGAATGCTTTCAAATGAATGGGAAAGTTTGCGAGAAACTAGGCTATGATGATCCAAACTCGAATCAAGAGCGATTACTATCTTCTGGTATTACAAAAGCTGTAATGGAAGCGACAAAGGGAATAGACAACCCAAATGTTGTTTTTACAGCACATCATGAACATATTGAGGATTGGAATACGACCAAGTATTTGAGTCAGTTATGCCATGTTGAAAATAAAGTAGTACCAATGTCAGAACTTAGAATTACAAAAGATGCTTTAGTGGATAGGGATGGAGTACAGATTGATGTTTTATATCGCCAAACATATCCGATAGAAGATTTAGTTGAGGATCAAGATCCTGAAACAGGAGATTTGGTAGGTGTGGAACTGTTGCAGCTTGTAAAAGCCGGAAAGCTTTTTATAATAAATCCATTGTCAGCATTTTTACTTCAGCCAAAATCAATCCAGTGTCTTATTTGGGGGTTAGCAGAAGAAGGGGCCTTTTATACAAATGAGGAACAACAATGGATTAAAGAATATATGTTACCTACATATTTAGAACCAGATTTATTTTTAGGAAAAGGTTCTTTCGTTCAAAAACCTTCATTTGGTAGAGAAGGGGACACAATTACTATTCGCGATAAGGACGAACATATTATGCTTCAAAATGCACATCAAACGTATAAAGCGTCACTGCCGATATTTCAAAAGTATACAGAACTTCCAGTCATATCCTTGCAAACAGAAAAAGGGATGGAGAAACTGTCGTATGTGTTTGGTTCGTTTTTAATTGCCGGAAAAGCGAGTAGTATCGGTATTCGTGCGGGGGAAAAAATTACGGGGAATGAATCGTACTATTTACCGGTAGGTATAAAAAAGGAGGAAGGTATATGATTAATTTTTTATTATATTTAGCAGTAACACTTGGCCTTTTATGCCTTGGTCTTTTCCTAATGGAAGTAACAACGAAAGTAAAAGAATTTAAGCTAATGGCCCAAGGGAATAAGGCGGTAAGCTATGTACTTGGAGGGCGGTTACTTGGGTTAGCTATTGTTTTATATTCAACAGCAGCTAATTCCATTTCACTTCTTGATATGGTTTCGTGGGGAGCAGTTGGGATTTTGGCTCAAATTATCGTCTTTTATTTAGCTGAGTGGCTTACACCACGCTTTAATATAAATAAAAGTCTCGAAGAAGATAATCAAGCAGTCGGTCTTTTTCTTATGTTTGTATCGCTTTCAATTGGGATTTTAATTGCTGGTTGTATAACTTATTAAAAACCTTACGTTTAAACGTAAGGTTTTTATTTTTGCTAATTTTGAAATGTGTGTTTGATTCATTTAATAAGTCGAAAGAGAAGTAGTCTATTATGAGAGGGAGTTGTTGTAATAAGGAAAAGATTCCATTCAAAGTGTTGACATCTATTTTAAATAAGAGTAACATTTTCTATGTAATTAAAATAAGTCTCTGTTAGGTGAGGCTCCTGTATAGAGAAATGCTACTGCCCAAAAATGTCGAGAGACGCCAATGGGTCAACAGGAATGATCGAATTAAGGTTTTTCTTAACGTAGCTGGTAATGTACCTATGCTATACAGTGCTAAAACTCGGCGAGGGAGAGGTCCGTAGATTTCTAATTGTATTAGGAATCGTTTATTTGTGTATGTCATGACCTTTACTCTTTTCGGAGTAAAGGTCTTTTTGTTACAAAGCTATGAGTAATTTCATAGTATAAACTATAAAATGAAACGAGGAGGTGAGGAGCATGTCAAATTCTGACTCGGTTCCGTTACCCATATACTTCAAATCAAAAATATATGATGTAGGCAGGAAACGACTTGTTCCTCCCTCTATATTTATCATCATGTAGCGTTTATATGTATGTTTAAGCGCTAGACACTTTCACAGTAAAGTGGATAAATTGAGAAACAAAGCGTTTCTTCCTATGTTGTAATGGAGGAGACGATAATATGTTATATGCAAACAAAACTGTGGGTAACACGTCATATAAATTAAGTAAAAAATCAATGAAAGAACAAACAATGCTTCAAAAAAATAAAGATTTATTAATTGAAATCGCAACGAGAGATGTAAAATCTGTATTTGCGTATTTTAAAACAACAAGAGACGGATTATCTATGAAAGAGGCACAAAAACGTATTCAAGTATACGGCCGAAATGAATTAATTTCAAAAAGAGCGCGTATTGCGGAAGTCATGATGAAGCTAACTAGAATGATCCCAGGTCTTTCAAAACAACATGTGCGTGATGGATTACAATGTGAGAAAATTACTGTGTCTCGAGTAGAATGTTCTAGTGTAACGGGTTTAAACGGTGAATTGAAAATGATGACTTTGCCAGTACAAGAGCTTGTTCCTGGCGATATGATTTTTCTTTCAGAAGGTGATACAGTACCAGCAGATGTACGTATCATTTATGCGAATGATTTATTAGTAAATGAAGCTATGCTAACAGGAAACGATGTAAGTATTGAAAAATTTGAAAGCTGTTATCATCTTGAGCGCAAACGATTTATTCCTTTAAAACGAATGAAAGACTATAATCCACTTGAACTTGAAAATGTATGTTTCAAAGGAACGTATATTGTTGCAGGGAATGCAAAGGCTGTAGTTGTTTCAACTGGGAAAAATACGTATTCAGGAATTCTTCATACTTGTTGTGGTAGAACGTCTTAATGTGTAAATGATGCTAAATATACAAAAACAATGTATAATAGACAAAGTTGAAAAAACGTAGAATGGTAATCTATTTATATAACCTTACGTGATGACGTGGGGTTATTATTTTTTTTTAGTAGGAGAGGGATTATGAAAAAAGTATTATTAGTTGATGGTATGGCACTATTATTTCGTGCTTTTTATGCAACAAGTGTCTACGGACAATTTATGAAACGACAAGATGGTACCCCTACAAACGGGATTCATGGTTATATGAAACATTTATTAACAGCTATGCAAGCAATTGAACCGACACACATCGTAACATGCTGGGATATGGGAAGTACGACATTTAGAACAGAATCGTTCTCAAATTATAAAGCGAATCGTGCAGCGCCGCCTGAAGAATTAATTCCGCAATTTGATTTAGTACAAGAAATGACTGCGAAATTATCAATTCCAATCATCGGTATGAAAGGGTATGAAGCGGATGATTGTATCGGTACGCTTGCAAAACAATATTGTAATGAAGCGGAAGTTTATATTTTAACAGGTGATACGGATTTACTTCAGCTTGTCGATAAGAACGTTACAGTTATGCTTTTGCGCAAAGGAATTGGAAATTACGAATATTACACACCAGAGAAAATTATGGAAGAAAAAGGTGTAGAACCTTGGCAAATTGTCCATGCAAAAGCGTTCATGGGCGATACGAGTGATAATTATCCAGGTGTAAAAGGTATTGGTGAAAAAACAGCGTACAAGCTTATTCAAGAGCATGGGACAGTAGCAACCGTACTAGAAAATGTATCATCGTTAACGAAAGCACAGCGTACGAAGATTGAAAGTGATTTAGAGAATTTAAATATTTCATTACAATTAGCACAAATTCATTGTGAAGTTCCTATTTCATGTTCATTAGAAGAAGGATTACACACAATGAACGAAGAAAAACTACGATTCGTATGTGAAGAAATGAATTGGGGAAGACCTGAAATATTAATCAATATGCTGTAAATAGTTTGGTAAGAGGGATGTTGCATGAGTCGAACGTTGACTAGGTGACACCTTCTTTTTTGTTTCGAAAACAGTATGTTAGTAAGTGAAAATATAGGGGACTTAGCTTAAAATATATAAATATTTCGACAAGATAAATTGATATAAGATGATGAAGATGGTAATTTATATAATCAAATGAATCGACTTCAAAATGATTTTAGGAGGATCTTTTTTTTCGTGTTCACAAAGTTGTCAGAAAATAAGCGGGATTTTCATATGAAGTTCAAATAGAATTCACAACAATCAATTATTATAAGAACAACCAGATAATTCTTTATCTTTTATATAAACCATCCCCCAAGGAGGACAATGAAAATGAGAAAAAAAGTGAGAAAGTCTTTTAAACAATTATTAATTGAAAATAAACAATCACTATTAAATAATAAAGAAAATATGAAAGAAATTGAGGAACGAATTGAGAAACGACATGTAGCATATAGTGGTGCCAGTAATTAAATAAAATAAAAGAAGATAGCCTTTATAGGCTATCTTTTTTTGTTTTACATTGAAAAAACTCTATTTCTCTCTTTAATTTTGTAACTATGCAAGATATTTTTATAGTGTTTTTCTATCAATATTATTCATTTTTCGAGGTTGAAATTGGTATATGCCAATTCTTAAGATTCACTATTCATAATATTACAAAAAATGTTACAATACATTCAAAATTACGCTATAAAATCATTTTAATATGAAAAATTGGAATGAAAAGAAAGGAGAGGAATATGAATAATGGTGTCGCTTTGAAATGATTATTATCATTTCAGTAGGAGTTGATGTAAAACGATGGATAGGTATGAAGAACTGGATTCTATACGAGGAATTTCTTCATTGATAGTAATGATTGGCCATCATTTAATGATTTTTTCAGCATTTCAAAATTACAGTTATGAAGATAATAAACCATTTGTTGTGTATCTATTAAAAGAAACGCCTGCTCGTCTAATTTTTAGTAGTGGTAACGAATCTGTTATTATCTTTTTTGTTTTGAGTGGATTTGTTTTGTATACATCCATTCAAAAGAACTACGATAGCTATAGGTCATTCGTTTTAAAGCGTATATGCAGAATATATATTCCATATATCGTCGCGATAATTATAGCTATTTTATGCCAGACTACAATGAGTAAATATGGTATTTCGTATTTAAGTGAATGGTTTAATCGCTCATGGACGATTGAAAGTTCTTCAAGTTTAATAGCGCAACATATTTTATTGGTTGGGAAATATAATACAGATGCATATAACGGCGTAATTTGGTCACTTGTTCATGAAATGCGAATATCAATAATTTTCCCGTTAGTTTTGATGGTTTGTTTACGAAAAACGTTGAGGTATTCATTATTGTCAGTGTTTAGTTTTAGTATATGTTCTGTCGTAATTTTATTTTTATTTCACTCAAGTTTAACATTAACTAGTTATACATTAACTCTGCATTACACAGTGCTGTTTTTACTAGGAGCACTAGTTGCGAAATATAAAAATAAGTTAATAGTTTTTTATAGTAATCGTACTAAAAATGAGAAAATTGCATGGTTTTTATTTGCGATTTTACTTTATATGTATGAAGGGCTTATTGGAGAAATTAAATTACTCAATAATTTTATATTTCGAGACTACGTAGTAGCGATAAGTGCGTGTTTATTTGTCATATTAAGTTTGTCAGTATCAACTTTGTCATCCTTGCTGCGTAATAAATACTTGTTATTCTTGGGAAAGATTTCTTACAGTCTTTATTTATACCATATTATATCTTTATTTTCCCTTATGTACATGCTCCATGAAATATTGCCGTTACCTATTATTTTAATTTTTTCGCTTATTCTTTCGTTTATACTTGCGATGATTTCTTATTTGTTTGTAGAAAAATTTGCATTCAGGATCGGAAAGTATATAACAAAGCAATCGAATTTAGAAAAGAAAGGACTATCTGTAGAAAGTGAGTTGCAGGATGTCATTCAAACAAAGGCGGTGAAATAATTGAAGCAAGAAATTAGTATGAAGGATTTTCAACAGTTATTGAAAAGAAGGATAGTAACAATCATTTTGACGATGTGCTGTTTAACTGTCTCTTTAATTCTGATCTCTATGTATGTATTAAAGCCTTCGTATCAATATTCAACGCAAATTCTTGTTGGGAATTTAGATGGATTTAATAAGGAGAATGCAGTGAATAAAACACAGGAAAATAAGCAGCTCGTAACTTCGTATGTTGATATTTTAAAAAGCCCACTTATTATTTCAACAGTCAAAAAAACTTTGAAATTAGAGCAATCAAGTTATGAGTTAGCACAAAAAATTTCAGTGGTGAATATGGACAATTCACAAATTGTTACTGTTACAGTAAAAGATTCGGACCCTAAAATCGTGAAGGAAATTGTAAATTCTTTGGCAGAACAATCTCAAAAAAGCTTTCAACAGTATACGAATGTACAGGGGATAAAAATATTAACTGACCCTGAGTTACAAGAAAAAGCTGAAAAGTTATTTCCGAAATTTCAACTTATCATTCCTATCTCTTTAATTGTTAGTTTTTTTGTTGGAGTAGGTTTAGCGGTATTTCGAGATTATTTTGATGAACGTATATACGAGGAACAGGATTTAGAGAAAATAACAACAGTCTCTGTTATTGGTCACATAAATATGAAACCGAAAAGAAAAAAGAAATCTACAGAAGTTGATCCGCAATCATCTATATATCGAGGTGAACATGTCGATGTTTAAGACAAAGAAACAGCTGCCATTTGATCCGCATGATGCTCTAATGAAAGAGCAGTTTTATACTGTGTATCACGAGTTGAAAAAATCGGGAAAACAAGTGTTCACAGTTAGTTCAACAAAGGATAGAGGTGTTGTTGCTTCGCTTATAGTAAATATGGGGCTAGTATTTGCGGAAATGAAAAAAAAGGTGTTACTTATCGACGTGAATTTTTCTGATCCTAAACTACATCTACTATTACAATGCAATCATACGAAAACAGTGAATGATATAATAAGCGATTCCACCTGTAGTTACGAATCCTTTTCTAGTAATTTATCTAATTACTTATATTGTATTCCTGCCAAAAAAACAGTACACACCGGAACGACTTTAGTTGCTATGGATGAATTTGATCGTGCAATTGAGAGGTGGAAAGAAGGTTTTGATTACATTTTCTTGTATTCCTCTGAAGTATTTGAGCTTCCTGCCACGCACATTATTACAGGGAAATGCGATGGAGTGGTCTTAGCAGTTAAAAAGAGAAAAGATTCCCTGCGTACTGTGCAAAAAGTAATAGCGGACATAAAGAGGAAAGAATGTGAATTAATAGGTATAGTTTTATATTCTTGAATGTGGGGGTAACGATCTATGATTCGTGAAACAAACCAAGCCAAGTTGTATACGATTCCAGCTCAAGCAAAGACCAGTATGTTGAATCGAAGTATAAAGCGCTTGTTTGATATTATATTTTCACTCATATTGTTACTAGTAACGATACCAATTATGTTGTTCTTTTGTATTATGATTGCTTTCGAAACAGCAGGAGCTCCAATTTATTTTCAAGAACGTTTAGGGATAAACGGGAGGAAATTTAATGTATTTAAATTAAGGTCCATGGTAAAAGATGCTGAAATAAATGGACCGCAATGGGCAAATGAAAATGATCCAAGAATTACTAAAGTTGGATCATTTATAAGAAAAACGAGAATTGATGAGTTACCGCAACTTGTAAATATTTTAAAAGGTGATATGTCTTTTGTTGGACCTCGACCAGAGAGAGCATATTTTTATAAACAATTTGATACGTATATTCCAGAATTCAAGGATCGTTTAATTGTGAAGCCAGGGTTAACAGGATGGGCACAAATAAATGGAGGATATAATCTTGATCCGAAAGAAAAATTGAAATTGGACATGGAGTATATTGAAATGAAAACGATTCGGATGGACATTCGTATTTTATGTAAAACCGTTTTAATTGTATTGAACGGTAACGGTGCAAGATAAATAATATGTAAGTAGGTTGCTCGCAAAGGAGAACTGGTATGGGTAGATCTATTTTAAATAATATTATCCATCTATTTTATAGCACGATTTTAGCTAATCTGCTTCAGGCTGTGAGTTTAATTGCTTTAGCAAATTTTTTTAATGCACAAAATTATGGGATGTTTAGTGTTGCTATAGCAGTGACGTTTGTTATGTTATTTTTTACAGATTTAGGACTTACTAACACGTTTCTTCGAGAAGGGGCAAAAGATGGCGTAGACGTAGAGGCGATTTTATCGTCGTATATAAAAATAAGGATGATTCTACTTATTTTTATTTCTATAATCGGTTATATTGCTATTCATTACATGTATGCGGATAAAAATTTAATTTATATGATGATAAACGTAATGTTTTTCATGTTAATAGGATTAACTTGGCAAAACATAGGCATTGCCTATTTTCAACTGACAGAACGTATGAAGTATATAGCACTTATTAAAGTTATATCAGCGTCAGTTGTTATCATAATTACATGTTTTTGTATTTTCGGAGAGTTACCGGTGTATGTAACGGCTCGTTTATATGCTTTTGGGTATATGATCGGTGGTTTATTTAGTATATATATCATGAGAAAAAAGACGAAAATGAATATGAAGGTCGTAATTCATAAAGCATTATTTTGGCAATTAACTCCGTTTATTATTAGCGGTTTTTTAATAATGAGTACGCCACAATTAGCGCCTATCTTGCTCAACTATACATTGCCATTAAGTATGATCGGTGTTTTTGCAGTGGCGTACCGGATGCCAGCAGCATTATATCAAGTGCCAGGAGTGATTGCAGGTGCATTTTTCCCAGTGCTCTTTAAGCATTATAACCAGAATAATTTAGAAGAGCATACGAAATTAAACTTACTTCAAATAAAAGCAATGGGGATTGTGGGAATATGTATGACGATAGGTTTATATTATTTAGCGCCATACTTTATTTCTATATTTTTTCATGAGGAGTGGAGTAATGCAGTAGAGCCACTCCAAATATTATCATTTCTCATTGTGCTGCAAAGTTTAAATATTGCTATAGCTGACGGCTTAACAACGAGTGGACGTCAAAATAAAAGAACTGTTGTGCAATGTATAGCGTTAGTGGTAGGTGGGATTATGCTTTATAGCTTTAGTAGTATTGGTGGAGTGATAGGAGCAGCTTATGCTATGGTTTTATTTGAAATTGTGGCTTTAGTTGGATATATAGCGGTAAGTGTAGTGAAGAAAAAAATTGTATTCCAAATTGTCATACCTTATACAATTTATTTTGGCGTAACTTTTATTGGAGTGCAATATATATTGCATACATATCATTTAATTGCGCTCATTCTTAATACGTTAATCGTAGTAGTTGGTATATTCCTATATGATTATGAGCTGAAAAAACTTCTTCTGTCATTTATAAGAAAAACACGCAAAAAGGATTATATTACGAAACAGGGGATATAGCCTATGGAAAATAATATGAAAATATCGATGAAATGGATTATGCTTCTAATATTATTTGTTATGTTAAGTAAATACAACATATATATTGGATTTTCGTTGAAGATATATATGATTTTTTTAGTCATATATTTTTGTTTAACAATTAAAAACTTTCATATTCAAAAGCTATATTTTCATGAAGTTGTATTTTTACTATTTTATTTCATCTATTGTTTGAGTGGAATTCTTTCTATATATTTAAATGCTAGTATTCGTATGATTTTTGGTGTTCTACTTGTTTTAGGGTGCTATTTTATAATGAGAAATTTATTAGGAAATGTTGAAATAGCAACACTTGAATCATCCATTGTCTATGTTGGATTATTATTTAATATTGTAAGCCTAATACTTTATATAGTCGGTTTACAGCACTTTGGATTATACGGTGGAGAAGAGAGAGAAATTTTTGCCGGACTATTAGTTGATAGAGGATATCCAAGGTTAATTGGATTGCTAGATGATCCTAACATTTTTATTTTTTATAATACAATATTTTTTATGTATTATATGACAAATTTACATAATATGACGAACATTATAGGATTGATTTTATGTGTTACGACGAGTTTATTAACTTTTTCAAGGGGAGGTATATTAGCACTTGTGCTTGTCGTTTTTGTATATGTATGTACATCTAGTTTTGCAAAAAAAATAAAAATAATGATGAGTTTACTATTGTTTAGTGTAGTAATTTTTAGTTTATCGAATAGTATAATGGGTGGTCAATTGGATGACATATTGAATAAAAGAATTTCTGATTTTTCGCACGATAATGGAAGTGGTAGATTTACATTATGGGAAGCTGCTTTTAAATATTATGTATCCAATCCATATATCGGAATCGGTGCATTTAACTTTTCGAATTATTATGAGTTTCAATTTAATGAAAAATTATATGTGCACAATACATTTTTAGAAATTTTGTCTGAATCAGGTACAATTGGTTTTCTTTTATATAGCGCGTTTTTAATCATATTAATGTTTAAGTTAACGCAGTATACTTTGTTTCGCGAAAAACCGTATCTTTTATTAACTATGATTGCATTTTTATTTCAGATGATGTCATTGTCACTCATTATTAACGAAGCGTTCTTTTTATTTTTAGCAATTGTTGTGAAGTACATTTCAATATATGAAGGAAGGGGAAAGGTAGATGGTAAAATGTCTATTAGCGCATAATAAGATGCCTCATGTCTCCGTAATAACACCTTCTTATAATAGTATACGATTTATAGGTGAGACGATTTTATCTGTACAGAATCAATCCTATGAAAATTGGGAAATGATTATTGTTGATGACGCTTCAACTGACCAATCTCTTGCAAAAATTAAAGAGATAATAGAAGGGGACTCGCGTATTAGGCTATTATCATTAAAAGAAAATATTGGAGCTGCGAAAGCTCGGAATTTAGCGATTGAAGAGGCGAGAGGAAGGTATATTGCTTTTTTAGATAGCGATGATATATGGTTGCCACATAAATTGAAGACGCAATTGTTATTTATGGAAGAAATGAATGTGGCCTTTTCATATGCATCGTATAGTTTAATTGATGAAAACGGTAATGAACTAAATCGAGAAGTGAATGTACCAAAATCTGTTGATTATCATTGTTTGGCTGGGAATACAATTATCGGTTGTTTAACAGTAATGATTGATCGTGAAAAAATTCCGCATATTGAAATGCCTAGTGTACAGCCAGAAGATACAGCGTTATGGCTGAACTTATTACATGAAGGGCATGAAGCGAAAGGGATACAGCAAGTGTTAGCGAAGTATAGAATTGTTGCAAATTCTGTTTCGAGGAATAAAATTAGAGCAGCTTTTCGGTATTGGAATTTATTAAGGGAACAAAAACGACTTAATGCAGTGCAAATTTTTTATTATTTTAGTAAGTATGCTTATCATGCCTATAGAAAAAATAAAATCAATGTAGTTGGGAAGACGCAATTATGAATATACTGTTGATGACAGATAAATTGATAACTGGCGGAGCTGAGAGTTATTTCTGTAAATTGGAAAGCAATTTACATGATGAGGATTTAAAGGTTTATACAGCTGCAGGTGATGGAGAACTATATGAATCTCTTACTAAAAAAGAAAATTTTATGTTACTTAGTCGATGGAATCATTTAAGAAATATTCATTACTTACGAGAAGAAATTTGCAAACGAAAGATAGAGCTTATTCATGCAAATAGTTTGCGAATGGTATTATATGCGTTTCTACTTCAAAAGTCTATGAGAAGAAAGATAAAGGTTGTGTATACGAAACATAATGTAACGATATTAGAAAAGAAAATGCCAGCGCTTTTTCGTTATTTCATGAATAAATATGTGAACAATATTATTACAGTAAGTGAGTTTGAAAAAAATAACTTAATTTCAATGTATGTAGCTGAAGAAAAAATAAAGACAATTTATAATGGGGTGGATATAGAAAAATTTTTATTCCAGCAGAAAAAGAAAGAATCTACTTATAATGTAGGGATATTAGCTAGATTATCACAGGAGAAAAACCATCAACTATTTGTAAAAATTGCAAATGTGTTGAAAGAGAGAAATGATTTTAAGTTTTATATTGCTGGTGATGGACCAGAGAAAGAATCTATTATGAAAGAAATAGAAAAATATGGATTGCAGCAAAGTATAAAGATGTTGGGGAATATTTCCGATCCGCACAGATTTATAGGAAATATGGATGCCTTACTTTTATTATCTTTTCGTGAAGTGTTTCCAATGGTAGTAATTGAAGCGATGGCTACAGGAACACCGATTGTTTCAATAGATGTTGGCGGGATAAATGAAGCTGTAATAGATGGGAAATCAGGTGTTTTGATACATGAATATTGCGAATCTGAATTTGCAAGTGCGCTTGAGGAACTACAAGGGAATGAAGATAAGGTGAATGATATTAGGTTGAAAGCAAGAGAGAAAGCAGAGAGGTATTTCTCATTAACTAAAATGATAGAAGAAACGAAAGATATATATGAATTAAACAAATGACGGTAGAAGTCGTTTGTTTTTTTTATTATAGAAACTTTTAAGGGACAACTCACATATTATATGAAAAATGTAATATGAGGAGTGAATTTGTTTTGTCAGAATATATTTCATCACAAGGAGATTGTGCACCGGAAAATAGTGTTCATATTGATTGTTTTGGTGCAGTTCCGAACTCAGGAAATGATAGTTCATTAGCAATTCAGCAAGCTATAAATTATTGTGTAGCAAATCGAATTTCGACGGTTAGAATTACAGGGGTAAATACGTACAAAATTGTAAAGCCGATTGTTATTAAATCAAACGTAAGGTTAGAGCTAGATCCTACTGTTACGGTGCAAATTGATGGGGATTTTAATGCGTTTGAACTGCAACAAAATGCGTCTATAACAGGTGGTACAGTTCAAGTTATAAATCCAGTGTTTCAATCTGCTGTTATTTATGTTTCCGGTTCACAACAAATAGAAGTTCCTAATCACTCTCTTATATCAAATATAAATATAGTAAATGCAACGTCGTCATATAAAGGTAAGGCTATACACTTTTATTGTCAAAAAGCATGGGATTATATTAGTTTCTTTCAAGTTAACTTTATTCAAATTAAAAACTTTCAAACTGCAATACATTTGAAGACAGAATATATAGATGATATAAATACACCTTGCTGGATTAACGCAAATGTATTTCAATCTATATTTATTGATGGATGTCAGTATGGGATAGAAGTTGATGGGAACAGTGATTTACCAAATGAAAGTTCAGGAAATACGTTTCATGATATTCAAGTGCAATGTAGACAGCAAACGAAAAAAGTCATTCGTTGTACGGGTGCCTATAATACATTTGATTGTATGATTTGGGATACGTACCGGATGAGTAGTGAACAGATTGTCATTGAATTTTCTTCTAATTCGCATCGTAACTATCTTTTTTCAAATTTACTTTCTACAACTATTGTAGATAAAGGGCAATACAATGTTTGCAAGTCTACCTATGAAGAATCTCTTCGAATTCAGTTACCGATTACGTTAAATAAACCACATTTAATAGGGAATCAAGATGATATTTTAGTAAATGCTCAGCAGAAGTATACGATTAAGCAAGTAAGTGGGAAAGTACCGTACGGGGGGAATCTCGCAAATTGTTTTAATTTAATAGATGAACAAAGTGTAAACTATATTGATGTTCCTGATAGTAATCCAGTTGTCATTGAACTAGATTTTACGAAAAATCCAATCACAATGTTGAATTGTTTTGGAATGTATTTTGGATGGGGAGAGAGTCCGAAGAAAATTAAAATTGAATATGCATTAAGTGCAACTGGAAATTGGGTTGTTGCATCGGATGTTCCTTTAAATGTAGGCGATACAATTATATCGAATATGAAAGCGAGTCAGTTATATAAAGTTAGAATTACATTGAGTGGTTATTCTCAAGACCATAAGCGTTTTCGGATTAATCGTATGTTTGCAAGGTCTTCTATGGAAAATGGGAATGCTTGGTTAGCAACAACTGGCGGAAGAATGTTTGGAGATATTGAAATAGAGGCAAGTAAAGGTATAATCATGAAGACTGCTAGTGGAGTGAAATGGAAAGTTACTATTAATGAGGCTGGCCAACTTATTACGACGAAAATAACTTGAGATGATGCTTAATTGTATATCATTGGACGAGTTACAACGTAGTGCGATAAAGGTAATGAAAAGAGATAGTAATTTGGTTGAAACCAAATTACTATCTCTTTTTTGTTTCATTTAATCCCACCAAATCCAAGTCCAAAGGTAATTTCGTACATTTCCAGGAGTAATCCGTATGAAGCGTTCACCGTCAAAGAAGCAATTAAAATTTGGAAGTGTTTCATCTGGATTTTCTGTAACAAAGGTGACAATGTTTTCGTTACTTGTGATGGTTACTGTAATTGGTGGGTCGGTAGGCGAGGCTTGAAGTTGTAACGAAATATTAGCCGTATTTTTAAATTGATTATTAACAGGTGTACTTATCACTTGTACTGTGAATACCACGATAATTGTTTCGCTTGGTTCTAAATTAGTAGCGACTAGGAAACCGATATTCGGATTCGCTAGTGGAGAACGTTCCCCATTAATGAAGACAGTGCCGTTCATAAATTGCAAGCCTGCTGGAATAGTATCTTGTAAAGAAACATTTGAAAGTGAAATCTCGGAAGTATTCGTAATACGCACCATGTAATCAAAATATTGATTTAAATAAGCTGAGCTGACGGAAGCGTTTTTCACTACTGTCGCAGTTATAAATTGAACTGGTATACGAACGATATTTGAATTAACAATAAAAGTAATAATTTGGTCCTGTGGTGTCAATTGGAAGGCGGCTGTAACTGTTGCGGAATTAATAATTGTACTGTTTGAAGGTATAGAAGTGACGAGAATTTTAAATGTTATCGTTGCTACTGTATCTGCAGGTAAAGCGCCAATATTAATACCAGTGTCTGGCCGGATATTTGGAACCGGAGTCCCGTTAATTGTTACGCTATTTTCTATAAATGTTGTACCAGCTGGAATTATATCTAGGACGGAAGTACTGATTGTAGGAATTGGTGAATGATTTATCACTTCTAATGTGAAAGTTATGGTGTCGCCTGTCACTACAATAGATTTATCAGCAGTTTTTTCAATGCTAACCATCGGGTCAACTACTGTTGTTGTAACGGTATTTGTTTGCTTTGTAACGGTATTTATTTGCTTTTTAATCGTAATAGATGGTTCGGTTGGACCGACAATAGGCGTATAGGAAATAGTAGCATCGTTATTGATTGTAGATTGAAGAGTAGAGGAAGATATTGTCACTTGGAATGTAATAATAACAGATTCATTTGGAGCAAGGTTTCCTAACGTAATACCATTTTCAGGATCCGCATTAGGTTGATTGATTCCATTAATCGTAACACTACCAATGACGAATGTCGTATCTACTGGTGCCGTGTCTACTAGAAGAAGATCTTCAATAGTGATATTACCACTATTAGTAATAGTAATGGTGTACGTTAAAGTTTGACCAGGTAAGGCACTCGTGAAATCAACTGCTTTTATGGCAATGACATTATCATTTTGAACGGTTGTTGTGACTGTATTTGTTGTCGGCGTATTCGTAACAGGTGCGTTATTTGGATTGACTATATAGTTAAAGGTAGTAATTGCATTGTTGTTGAGTTCATTAGGTGTTGGGATAGAAGTCACAGAAACTTGGAATGAAGCGATAGCATCTCCACCAACAATTATAGTGCCAATCGGTATGCCACTTACTGGATTAACTCCTGGAAGAGTTTCTCCGTTTACAATAACGCTATTTTCTATAAACGTAGTACCTTGAGGAATAATATCTTGAATGACTACATCATTTGCTGCAACATTACCAGTTTGATTGAGTGTAATCGTATACGTTAACGTGTCACCGACAGTTGCAAATGCAAGGTCTACAGCTTTATTACTATTCAAAGTCGCGTGATTAATTTCTGTTACGGCAGCTGATGAAATAATAGTTTTGGTAATAGGTGGTCGATCTGGTAACGTGTATTGAAATTCAATTGTACTCGTGTTAGAGATTGGATTTATTTGTGGAATCGAAGTAACCCGTACTTGGAATAGAATAGTTGCTGTTGTATTAGGTGGAATGTTATCAATTTGTATCCCGCTAAGTGGATTGTCATTTGGACGAGCGTTGCCATTCACAATAACACTGTTCTCTATAAAGCTCGTATTTGCTGGGATGATATCTGTAACGATAATGTTTTCTACTTGTATATTCCCATTGTTTGTGATGGAAATTGTGTAAGGGATAATCGTTTGTAGGTCAGCGTATTGGATAGGCGTTGTTTTTGTTGCGACTATAGTAGCAGTAATAACTTCAGTGAAGGTAATATTACTAGTCGATATTTGTTCTTCTCCATTTATCGTATAACGAGAAGTTGATTGATTTTGAACATGGCCGCTAGCTGGAAGCGCTATGACGGTAACAGAAAATGTGACTGGGATAGAAATGTTAGGAGCAATCGTTCCTACAAGTATACCGGTACTTGGATTGGCGTTAAGCTGCGGAATGTTATTTACTAAAACGCTACCGTCAATAAAGGTAGTTCCACCAGGAATATTGTCTGTAAATACAACAGCAGTGGCATCTGTATTCCCTGTATTCGTTAAAGTTGTTGTATAAGTTAAAATGTCACCAATTGTTACAGAAGTCAAATCAACGGTTTTAAGTGAAACGATATCAGCATCATTAATTTGAACGAAAGTAGTGTTGGAAGTAGTCGATTTTTGAATTGGTGTAAAATCAGGGTTGAAAATAAAGTCGTAGGCGATGTTTGCAGTATTAGGTGTTGGGTTTACAGCAGGTAAATTCGTAACGGAAACTTGGAAGGTTATGGTAGCCACTTGATCTGATGCGATATTAGGGATGGAAAAGCCGATATTCGGATCTGCCGCAGGAAATGCAGTATTGTTAACTATTACACTTCCCGGGATAAATACTGTTCCATCCTCTATCGTATCTGTAAAAAAGATGGAGTTAGTTGTAGTGGAACCGTTATTTTGAATGAGTACTGTATATTCAATAGTTTCATCAATGTTAGCTAATACTGTATTAGCGGATTTTGTAGCGATAAGAATAGCATCAATAAATTGTATATTTGTAGCATTGGAAGAGGTCGTTTCTGAAATTGCTGGTGTGCTTGGGTCTGGTCGATACTCGTAGTGAATGACGGCGATATTATTAATGTTATTTTGAGGAGGTATAGAGACTACATTTACTTGGAACGTAACGATAATTGTATTATTTGGAAGGATAATATTAAGGGTGATTCCGGTACTTGGATTCTCGTTAGGTCTTGGTATACCATCTACAAGGATGCTATTTGGAATGAATGTGGTGCCAGCAGCGATTGCGTCAATTAGGAGAGTATTTGTAATAGGTACTGTACCAGCGTTTGTAACTGCGACTGTATATGTGATGATTTGACCGATGCGTGTAATAGATCTGTTAGCGGATTTAATTGCACTAACATTTGCTGTACGGACTTCAGTAGTTACTGCATTTGATAACGATCTACGCTGAATAATTGGAGAACTAGGCTCAATTTGGTATTCATACGAAGTGTCTGAAATGTTAATGACTGTATTGCCAGGAGGTATACTTGTAAGTTGTACTTGGAATGAAATAGTGACTGTTTCATCTGGTTGTATCGTGCCAAGAGTTATTCCATTTTCAGGGTTCGCACCAGGCTGAATGACATTATTTATTGATAAGCTATCTTCAATGAATATAGTACCTTCTGGAATGTTGTCAATGAACACCGTATTGTTAGCTGGAACAGTTCCGATATTTTGTAGTGTATTTGTGTAGGTAATATTTTGCCCGATGGATACGAAAGTAACATCCGCCTGTTTAACGGAAATAATATTTGCATTTTGAAGTGATGTTGTAACGATATTAGAAGTTGCAGAGCGATTCACTGGGGGAGCTGTAGGAATACTTACATATTGGTAAGTTGCTGAAGATTGATTTACAATTTCTGTTTCAGTAGGTGGATTATTTGTTTGTACTTGAAATAGTATTGTTTTGGAACTATTTGGTGGGATCGTTCCAATTGATATTCCATTTTCAGGATTTGCATCAGGCTGAAGTACACCGTTAATTGTGACGCTGTCGGGAACGAATGTAGTCCCAGCTGGAATCGAATCTGTAAAAATAATATTTATTGCGTCAACATTGCCGATATTTTTCACTTCAGAAATATAATGGATCGTTCCACCAATATCTACAGTTGTTGGATTGGATGTTTTTGTAATTGTCAATTGTGCTTGCACGAAATTTGTAATGACGATATTACTAGTAGATGTTTCCGTAATAGGCGGTTGCCCTGGATCTGGTTGAATTGTATATGTTGTATTGGATTGATTTGTAATCGATTGTTGCGAGAATGGATCGTTAATAAGAATTTGGAACGAAATAAGGTGAATAGCGTTTGCTACTAGGTTAGGCAAAGTAACACCTGCGTTTGGATTTGCACCAAGTATAGCTGTTCCGTTAAGTGTAAAACTATTATCTACGAATGTAGTCCCTTCTGGAATAGTATCTGAAAATATAAGATTAGTAGCTTGAATATTTCCGGTATTCTCTAGTGTTATCGTATAGGTCAAAATGTCACCTATTGTTGCTTGTTGTGCATTAACTGCTTTTAATGAAAGAACATTCGCATCCGAAATTTGTGTGAATGCTGGATTAGACGTTATTGTTCGAGAGATGATAGGAGCGGTTGGATCGGCGATAAAAGTATAGGCAATACGGGCTATATTAGAAATTGGATTCACGCTTGGAATGGATTGAACGATAACTTGGAATGTTATGGTGATAATGTCTGAAGGCGCTATGGAGTTTAATGGTACCCCTACGTTTGGATCGGTACCTGGAGCTGAAACGCCATTAATGGTTACGCTATTCGTAATAAATGCAGTTCCTTCTGGGACCAAATCTGTTAAAGTAACTGTATTTGCAGTTGTATTCCCGTTATTTTGAACGACTACAGTGTAAGTGATTGTACCGTTAGTAGATTGTACGAGAGAATCTGTATTTTTAATTGCGGATAACGATGCATCAACGACAGCTGTACTAACCGTATTAGATGAGGAGGTTGCTGTAACTGGAGGTTGACTCGGATCGACAATATACGTGTAACTTGTAAGTGCTTGATTTATAATTGCTCCTTGCGATGGAATAGAGCTTGCAAGAAATTGGAACGTAATCGTAGCAGAATCACCTGGTGCGATAATACCAACTGGAATACCGAGAGTTGGACTTGCATCTGGAAGTGAAATCCCGTTGAGTGTAACACTATTTGGAACAAATAATGCTCCTTCAGGAACTCCGTTAATGAGTAATACAGAGTTTGCAGGGAAGTTTCCAGTATTCGTTAATATTGCTGTATACGTAATGATATCTCCGATAGATACAATTGTTCGATTTGCCTCTAAAACAGTTGTAACAGTCGCGTTATTAATTTGTGTTGAAGCGCTATTAGAATTTATTGTGCCGGTAACAGGAGGAGCCGCCGGATCAACGATAAATGCGTATTGAATAGATGCAACGTTTGTAATTGGATTTGAAGGTGGAGTAGATGTAACTATGACTTGGAAAGTAACAGTTAAGGAATTACCCGCGCTAACGGTTCCGATATTAACTCCGTTATTTGGATTTGCACTTGGAATGGTATTTCCATTTACAGCAAAACTATTTTCAACAAAGGTCGTTCCTGCTGGAATGAGGTCTGAGAAATTTACATTCGTAGCGTTTGTATTGCCGCTATTTTGAATTAAAACGGTATAAGTGATCGTGTCTCCAATATTTGCAAAGGCTGTACTAGCGGTTTTTACAGCTGAAAGTATTGCTGAATTAATAGAAGTAACGAAGACATTCGTTTCCACGTTGCCAGGCTGAGCCTGTAATGCATTGCCTACGTTATATTGGAAGTTCACAAATCCTAAGTTTTGAAGTTCAGGAGTGAATGTTGTTGGATTGCTTACAATTTGAACTTGGAATATGATTGTTACAGTTTGATTTGGATTGATTGTATTTATGCCAACACCGTCAATGATAGAGGCGGATGGTAATGAAGTACCTTCAACAACAACTGATCCTGTCACAAATTGTGTCCATGATGGTAAAGGGTCTGAGAAAACAACGTTGTTAGCTGGAATATTTCCTGTATTCGTAATCGTAGTTGTATACGTAATCGTATCACCAATCGTTGCAAAAGCTTTATCTCCGATTTTAATCGTGTTTAAAATTGCACTTTCGATTTTTGTTGAAACAGTAGTAGAAGTAATGTTTTTTGAAACTGGTGGATTAGCCGGATTAACGATATGTTGAAAGTTAACGCTAGCTTGATTGGTAATTGGATTTATAGGCGGGATTTCATCTGCGATAATATTAAATGCCACAATGACAGATTGGTTTGGCCCGATATCACCAATTGGGACGCCTGTAATGATATCTGCATTTGGGATGCTAGTTCCGTTAAATGTAAAACTATTCGGTTCAAATGAAGTTCCGTCTGGAATAAGGTCGGTAAAAATAACATTTGTTGCACTAACATTGCCGCTATTTGTAATTGTAACGGTGTAGATAATATCTTGCCCAATATCTACTGTTGACACATTTGAATTTTTTTGTGCAGTAAGGATAGCGCTATTAATTTGTGTGGTTGTTGCATTAGATTGATTAGAAGTTGTAATAGATGGCTGGCTAGGATCAACGACATAATGATATGTGATAGAAGCAGAATTAGAAATAGGATTAAGTGTAGGAAGTGTAGTAACAGTTGCTTGGAATGTGACAATTGCCGTATTACCACCATTAATGGAACCGATATTTACACCAGTAGATAAATTAGCATTTGGAATAGTTTGCCCATTAACTGTGAAACTATTTGGAACGAAACTTAAATTGCTATCAAGTATATCGATAACGGTAACATCAGTTGCGGTCACATTCCCGGTATTAGGGAGGTTAAGTGTAAATGTTATTGTATTACCAACATCCGCAAAGGTAAGATCTGCTGTTTTTGTACTTATAATATTTGCGTTATTTATTTGAAGAAGCGTAGTGTTGGAAGTAGCTGAACTCGACACTGGAGGGTTAACGGGATCAACAGTAAACTCATATGTCGTTGATGCTGTATTCGGTGCTGGATTAATAGGTGGAATGCTGCTAACTGTAACTTGAAAGACGATACTATATATTTCATTTGGTGGAAGTGCTGCAAGTAATACACCTGTATTTGGATTCGCGTTAGGTTGTAAAACGCCATCGACGGTTAATGTGTTAGGAACAAATGTGAGTCCACTTGGTAATACATCTGTGAATATAATATTAGTTGCATCGGTATTGCCTACATTGATAATAGAAGTAGTGTAAAAAGCAGTTTGCCCGATATCTGCATAGGATACACTTTCATTTTTCGTCATGGATAATATAGCTTCTGTAACTTGCGTGGAAACAGGATTACTAATAGAAGTTTCTGCATCAGGTGGTGAGACTAATTGATACGATGTCGATGAGAAATTTACAATGGTATTTTCAGTTGGGAAGGAGGTCACGTTTACTTGGAAGGAAATATTTACTGTAGACCCGGCTGTTATAGGCCCAATATTTACACCGTTTGTTGGATTCGCACCAATTTGAGGAATTCCATTAATAGAAAATGAGTTTGCAATAAATGTGGTTCCGCTTGGCGCGGTATCTGTAAAAATAACATTTTGTGCGGAGGAATTTCCGTTGTTTGTTAAAGCAACGGTATAGGTGATTGTATCTCCGATTTGGCTATAGGTTTTATCCACTTGCTTGGATGAAAGAATTGTAGCGGTATTAATTGTAGTAAATACAGTGTTTGAAGTAGCAGTTCTTGAAACAATCGGTGCATTTGGATCAGCGATAAATGAGTAAGAAGCAGTAGCCGCATTGGCAATAGGATTTTGAACAGGAGTCGAAGTAGCGGTAACTTGAAATGCTATAGATATTGAGCTGTTAGGGGCAATTGATCCGGTTGTTATACCTGTATTAGGATCGAGTCCGATGTGTGTACTGCCATTGATTGTGACGCTATTCGGAATGAACGTTGTACCATCTGGTATAAGATCAGTGAAAGCAATATTCGTTGCATTTGTATTACCATTATTCGTTAAAATTGTAGTATAGGTAATGGTATCACCTAGTGTTACAATTGTTTGATCGACCGATTTTACCATCGTTATCATAGCATCTAATACAGGGTTTGTAACGATATTCGTTGAAGTAGAAGTAGTAATAGGAGTTGCGCTTGGATCAACAGTATAAGAGTATAAAATTGTATCGTTCCCCATAATTGAACTTGAAGGGGGTACAGAAATAACATTTACTTGGAAAGTAACAGTTACTGTTGCGCCAGGGGCGATATTTGGTATAGTTACTCCGAGCGCTGGCCGTGCACCAAATTGCTGCATACCATTGATTGTGAAGGAATTTGGTATAAATGTAGTGTTAGCTGGAATAGCGCTTGTGAATGTAATATTCGTTGCTGTTGTATTTCCTGTATTTGTAATAGTAGATGTATACGTAATCGTATCGCCAACAGAAATAATGGATTTATCAGCATTTTTTGTGGTAGTTAATATTGCGCTATTTATTGTCGTAGTAACGGTATTCGATGAAGCGGTTTGAGTGATAACTGGTTGACTTGGATCGACAATATGCTGAAATTGTACAGAACTAAAATTAGAAATTGGATTTATACTTGGAATGTTTGTAATAAGTACGTTGAGAGTAATCACAGCCGTTCCATTTGGGTTTATATTTCCAATCTGAATCCCGTTAGCTGGATTTCCGATTTGCTGTGTACCAGAATCGTTTGTAAGAGTGCCAGATATGAATGTCGTTCCATCAGGTAAAGTATCCGTAAAAATTATATTTTGTGAAGTGACATTTCCAGGGTTACTTAATGTAATCGTATAAGAAATTGTATCGCCAATTGTTGCGAAAGTTTTATCTACAGATTTGATTGCCACAATTTCCCCAGAATTTATTTGTGTCGAAACAGAATTAGATGTCGTATTTCGTGAAACAAGTGGTAAATTAGGTCCTGTCATAAATTGATAATCAATAGAAGCGCCGTTTACAACTGGTGAGTTTGGTCCTCCAGGTCCGATTGTAAAAATAGGATTTGGGATGCTAACTACTTGCACACGGAAGGTGACGTTTATAAAATCTCCTGCAATAATATCTCCAATGGGTATCCCGTTCGCTGGACTTACTCCAGGTAATAAAACTCCGCCTACTCGAACGCTATCTTCTATAAATACTGTATTATTTGGAATTGGATCTGTAAAAATGATATTAGTAGCAGTTGAGTTACCTATATTTTCTAATAAAACAGTATACGTTAAAAATGAATTTCCAGGTGCGATGTCAGAGAATAGTCGATCCACACTTTTCGTTGCTTGAATAATTGCTTCGTTAATTTGGACTAAAGTTGGATTACTTGTAGCTGTTTCTGTCACCGGCGGCTGGGTAGGATCAACAATGATAGAGTATGTTGTGCTAGATTGGTTCAATGTAGGATTTGTAGCTGGTATTGAGCCAATAATAGCTTGAAAGCTAATTGTTGTCGTTCCTCCAACTGGAATTGAGTTTAAAGAGATTCCGCTATCTGGCCTAAATCCAAGTTGTGGGATGGAGTTAATTTGTACACTATCAGGAACGAATGAAAGTTCGGGTGGTAATATATCGATAAAAACAGGTGTGTTTGCAGTAGTATTTCCGCTATTAGTGAGGGTAGTTGTATACGTAATTGTATCTCCAACAGCAGCAAATGCGCTGCTTGCAGTTTTTGTTGCGATAACAGAAGCAGTATTTACTTGTGTAAAAGTTTTATTGGATTGAACTGTTCGTAAAACCGGCGGCTCATTTATATCAACAATAAAGCTATATTGAACTGATGATTTGTTCGGAATTGGATTAGGGGCTGGAAGTGTTGTAATGTTTACCTGAAAACTGAGTGTACTCGATGCATGTGCATTCAAGTTACCAATATTAATACCATTTTGTGGATTTGCATTCGGAGTGGTTACACCATTTATTTTAAAGCTATTTGGGACAAAGGTAGTACCGTTTGGAATTGTGTCTGTAAAAACAATGTTGTTTGCAGTAGTATTTCCTGTGTTTGTAACAGTTGAAGTGAATGTAATCGTATCACCAATCGTAGCGAAAGTTGTACTCGCATTTTTATTTAAAACTAAAGTAGCATCAATAATTGGAGTAACCGTCGTATTCGTAATTGTACTATTAACAGCAGGTGATTGGTTTGGATTCACGGTATATTCATAATTTACAAGAGCATTATTTGTTAATGTGCCACTAGGTGGTATCGCTAAAATTTGTGCTTGAAAAGTAATGAATACAGTATCTCCTGGGGGAATATCTGCTAAGTGAATACCAAGTGATGGATCTAACCCTGGCTGCGGAATATTATCGATAGTTACAGAGTTTGGCACAAATGAGGCGCCTGCACCGAGTCCATCTGTTAAAACTGTAGCGCTAGCAGGGATATTCCCTGTGTTCGTAACTGCAATCGTATAAGTAACGATATCACCAATTGCAGCTGTCGGTGTATTCACTGACTTCGTAGCGACGATTGTAGCGTTATTAATTTGAGTTGTTATTAGATTGCTTAGCGCATTGGCGGAAGCAGGAGGTAAGTTAGGATTTACGATATATTGGTATGTTGTATTACTTTGATTCGGGATTGGATTTGGACTAGGAATGGAATTTACTATTACTTGAAATGAGATTGTTGCACTTGTATTAGGGTTTATTGGATCAATTGCAATTCCACTTGCTGGATTTGTATTAGGGAGTGTATTTCCGTTTACTGTTACACTATTAGGGATAAATGATGTTCCGTTTGGAATTACATCTGTAAAAATTACATTTGATGCAAGTGTATTCCCGCTATTCGTTAAAGTAGTCGTGTACGTAATAATATCATTTACGTTCGCAAACTGTTTATCTACAGATTTTGCAGCGGTAATCGTTGCATTATTAATAGTTGTCTGTACAGTGTTAGAGGTCACTATCTGCGTTACAACTGGTTTGGATGGATCATACGTGTATTGGAATGTAGTGCTCGATTGATTCGTAAGCGGATTTGCACTAGGAATAGTTGGTACAGAAACTTGGAATGAAACAGTACGTGATGAATTCGCTCCTATCGTGCCAATCAAAATGCCATTAGCAGGGTTTGCATTAGCTATAGGGACACCGTTAATCGTTACAGTGTTAGGAAGGAAGATGGTACCAGCTGGAATGATATCTGTAAACGTTACATTAGAGGTAGGGATATTGCCGTTATTCGATAAAATTGTTGCATAAGTTATGATATCGCCAACATCAGCGAAATTTGTACTTGTTAGTTTCGTAGCAACAATATTAGCGGTGTTAATTTGTGTCGTTACTATATTACTAGTAGCATTTCTCACAACAGCAGGTGAATTTGGATCTGCGATAAAGCTATATTGAAGTGCAGCACTGTTTTGCACTGGATTTGGTGAAGGTATCCCATTCGTACTAATTTGGAAGACAATAGTTGTAATTCCGCCTGCTGGAATTGTGCCAATTTGAAGACCGACACTTGGATCGGCACCTAGTTGTAAAGTACCGCCTATAAAAATACTATTTGGTATGAGAGTCGTACCAGGAGGTAGTATATCAGTAACAACTACATTATTTGCTGGAGTATTTCCTGGGTTAGCTAGGGAAATGGTATATGTGATTGGTTGCCCAACATCAGCAATAGTTAAATCTACCTGTTTGACAATAACTACATTTGCTAAATTAATTTGTGTACTTACAGTATTACTTAAAGATGTTTCTATAGTTGGTGGATCACCCGGATTTAAAATAAAACTATACTGTGTACTAGATGAATTTAATGTTGGGTTTTGTGTTGGTAAAGAGGTGACAGTTACTTGATAAGAGACGGTAAGTGAGCTGTTAGCAGGAATGGAAGGTAACGGAACACCGACATTTGGATCGGCGTTATTTTGGAGTACACCATTAATAAGGAAAGTGTTTTGGATAAAGGTAGTACCGTCTGGATTCGGATCTACGAAAGTAGGGCTATCAGCAGAAACGCTTCCTGCATTCGTTAAAACGACGGTATAAGTTAATACATCCCCTACAGTAGCGAACCCTTTATCCACTGTTTTGGCTGAAATGACATTTGCATCGTTTACTTGCGTAAATGTAGTAGTTGAAGTAGTGTTCTTACTTACAGGCGAAGCGTTTGGATCAACGATAAAGTTATAAGAAATGAAGGCACTATTCGAAATAGGATTTGGGTTTGGAATGCTAGTTATTAATACTTGGAATGAAGCTGTAATCGTAGTATTAGCATTGATGCTACCAATATTGATGCTAGCTGGTGTTGCGCCCGGTTGAGTAACACCGTTAACTATAACACTGTTCGGTACAAAGGAAGTACCGTTCGCTATTGAATCGGATAGTAATACATTGTTCGCCGTAACATTTCCATTGTTTGTAAGAGCGAAGGTATAAGTTAATACATCTCCAACTTCCGCAAATGTTTTATCTACAGATTTAGTAGCTTGAAGGTTTGCTAGTCTAATTGTTGATGTAACAGAATTAGAATTTGCTGTTTTTGAAGTTGGTGGCAGACTTGGATTTACAGTATATAAATAAGAGGCCAAAGCATTATTAATGATAGGATTTTGGGCGGTAATATTGATGACAGTTACTTGGAAAGAAAGTGTAAAAGTAGCTCCGCCAGGAATTGTACCGATAGGTAAAGCAACGAGAGAATCTACATTTTGCAAAACGCCGTTTAGTGTTACAGTACCAGGAGTTAAAATTGTTCCATTTGGAAGTGGATCTGTTAGTTGTACGTTAGTTGCAGTTGTATTTCCACTGTTTGTAATAAGAATTGTATAACTGATTGTTTCGCCAATTGTAGCAAATTGCTTGTTTGTTGATTTTGTTAATGTTACATTCGCATTATTAATTTGAGTGGAAACGAGATTAGAAGAAATGTTTTTTGTAACGGGTGATTGGCTAGGGTTGACGATATATTGATAAGAAGCGCTTGATCCATTAGATACGCCATTTGACGCGGGTATTGTATTTACTACTACTTGAAATGAAACATTTTTAGTTGTACCAGTTGGGATTGATCCAATGTTCACACCATTAGCGGGATTTGCTCCTACTTGTGTCGTGCCATCAATTGTTAAACTGTTTAGAACAAAAGTTGTTCCGGTAGGAATGACATCTGTAAAAATAACATTGTTCGCATTCGTATTACCTGTACCTGTAAAGGAAACGGTGTACGTTAGTGTATCACCAATATCTGCAAAATTTTTATTTACTGCTTTCGTCATTGTTACAGTAGCATTATTCACTTGAGTGGAGACAATATTCGTCGTATCAGTCCCGCTTACTGCCGGTTGATTTGGTACAGGAATGTATTGATATGTTGTTGTTCCACTATTTAAGATGGGGTTTGTTTGGGGGATAGATGGAACGAATATTTGGAATGAAATAGTAGTAGTGGAATTTGCGGCAATAGATCCAATTGATATACCATTAGCGGGATTTGTTCCTGCCTGAGTAACCCCGTTAACAGTTACACTCCCTGGAATGAAAGTAGTCCCGCTAGGAATTGGATCCGTATATATAACGTTAGTTGCAGCGATATTTCCTATATTAGCTAAGGCAATACTGTAAGTTAACGTTTCACCAATATCGGTAAAAAGTTTGTTAACTGATTTTGTTCCATTAATATCTGCGAGGTTAATTTGTGTTCCGGCAGAGTTGCTTGTTGCAAGACCGTTAAAGGTTGTTCCTCCAGCAATTGGTGTATATTGAAATGTAATATTAGCGGTGTTAGAAATCGGATTTGGATTTGGAAGAGAAACGACAGTCGCTTGGAAAGTTACTGTACGGGAAGCACTGTTATTAATTGTTCCAAGAGATATACCAGCGGCAGGATTTGCATTTGTTTGTGGTACGTTATCTACCGTTACAGTGCCAGGTATAAATGAAGTACCGGTAGGAAGATTATCTATAAAAATAACGTTATTGGCGGGAAGAAGCCCGGTATTAGGAATCGTAACGGTATAAGTGACGACATCCCCAATTGCAGCGACGCTTTTATTTACGCTTTTCGTTGCTTGTATGTTAGGTGAATTTATGTTGATTTGTAAACCGACTGTATTTAACATATACGCGTCTCCGTTAGTTGTTAAACGGATGGCGGCGGACACTTGAGAATTTGTTAAATAAGGGGAAATATCAATAGAAGTAATGTCCCAACCTTGTCGACCGGCTGAGATGTTTGTAGCTGTAGAGGCACTTTGATTTCGCGTTCCAAATGTCCCAGTTGTATCTAAGTTTCCTGCAGCGTTATTGACCTGAGAACCAAAAAAATTATTTACAGCATTATTTGGCCCAGATAAAGCATTTAATGAACTGAAATTGGGTCCAAATAAAGCTTGATCCCCGGTTAAATCAGCATCTCCTTCGGTAGAACTTAAAAATAATCTCCCGCTTACAGGTCCCCCTGAAGGTGTTAAAAATCCTGAGACAGATACATCAGCACTACCAGTTTCTGCGGAAACACGGTTACCTGCTACATAAATCGTCAAGTTTCTTGCGGGTAATGTCCCGTTTTGATAAGCGACGATAAGTGTCCATCCAGCCGAATTAATTGTTCCGTTAGAAGCATCTATGGGGTCCACAAGTCCAGGGACAGAGCCAGTTGTATAAGAGCCAGATCCTCCAGCTTGAATAAGAGATGTTACATCTGCAGAACGTGTATAGAATCCAAATGTGATGGACCCGGAAACGAATGTTTGATTGGAAGCTGTAACAGCTGAAGGAGTAATCGAGTATGTTGAAACAGGTGTTGTAAAAGAAACCGGGTTTCCTAATACACTCGTAATGTTTTGATCACGAGATAAATAGTTTCCGCCCCAAACGAGTTCTGCGTAAAGAATCGTACTACCAGCAGGTATATTTAAAATAGCGGTAGAACTATTTTGTGTATAGTTTAACGTTGTACCAGCAGGAAAAGTAGTGACTTGTAAAGCAGTATTCGTAGTTGCGAATGCACCAATTGCCCCGATTGTACCAGCACGGTTTTGATTACTAATTTTACTTAAGCCTAAAGTATTTCCTGTAATAGCGAGTGCGCCGTTAGTGGTGGTAGAAAATCGATTCGTAATGGGCATGTTGTCACCTCATTTACAATATAGTCTTGGTCAAAATAGGATATGAGTGTGACAAATAAAGGGAAACATGTACGAGTTGATTTAGTAATAATGATTTAAATGTCTAGATAAGGGGATGGAGTATGATTGAATTAGAAATGAGGGTAGAACGTCTTAGGCAAGAAAAAATAGAGGAAATTGTAGCGTTATCTTCTTATATTGGTTGGGATTATAACAGAGAAGAAATTGAAACGATTTTTAACTCAGGTATTGTATATGGCGTATGGAATGAGAGAAAAAAACTTATTGCTAGCGCTGCAATTATATTATACGAAGAGACGTTAGTGTCAATAGGAATGGTAATTGTACATCCGGACTATAAGGGAAGAGGGATTGGAAAGGCGATAATGAATTCTTGTATGAATAGCGTATCAGCTCGCACTCCAATTATGCTTATTGCTACAGATGAGGGGAAGCCTTTATACGAAAAGTTAGGATTTAGGGCAGTGAGCTATGTTTCTAAATACATATGTAACTCGTACAATGCGAATCATAAATGTGCAGAAGATGAAGAATATATGATGGGTTATAAAGAAGGGGATTTAGAAGGGATAATAAAAATAGATGAAGGTGCATTTGGAACAAGTCGAAACCAGTTTTTAAAACAAAGAATTATGCAAAGTGATCAGTGTGTCGTTGTAAAGGATACAAAAGAAAATGTAGTAGGATACGGTATAAGTATACAAACGCCAGAAAATAAAATAATAGGACCAGTCGTTGCTAAAAATGATACGATGGCAATGAGGATTATACATGATTTAGCAAGAGAGCATGATGGGAATTTAAGAATGGATGTACCAGAAGGAAAGAACGATTTTCTGAAAGAATTAGAGATTGCTGGTTTTAAAAAGGTGAATACACCACCAATTATGATAAAAAATAGCAATCGGTTATTAAAAAGAAATAGTGAATTATATAGTATTGCGGCGCAAATTTTTGGATAAAAAAGAATCCTTTTAAATAAAGGATTCTTTTTTATAGCCAACTTAATCACGATATTGGTCATGAGTTGGTTGAAAGAGATCTTCCTCGATATCTCTCAACATAGAAAAATGATCGACGTTATAATGCCCATGTAAAATTTTATTATGGTGACCAATAATTTGTTCTGCAGACAACACGTTAGAATCAGTTGTGGAATGACCGTTTTTAATTAATGTAACGTCAAAGCCTTGTACAGTTGCTGTCCTAACAGCGGTGTCGATGCAATGTTCTGTTTTACATCCACCTATAACGATATGGTTAATTTTTTCTTCTTTTAAAAGTTCAAGTAAAGAAGTGCCATAGAATGAATTTGTTGCTGCTTTATTAATAAAGATTGCAGACTGAGGTACTTGAATTTGATTATGCACTTCAAAGCCTACGCCACTACCAGAAGCAACATCGATATCTCTTACGAAAACGATAAGAGCATTGGAATCTATTGCTTTCTGCAGGGCTGTATTGAGTGTAGATAATAGCTCGGTTTTATGAAAAACTTCACTTTCTTGTTCATTTCCATCAATTAATTCTTGCTGAGCATCGATAATTAATAGTGCTTGTTTCATCATGTCTCCCCTTTAATATGAAATAAGTTCCACTGTACATATTCCTTCATATTGTTAGGAAATCCTCCATTATAAACGAAGTAGACGATTGATTTACAAAGTTGTCAAAGAAATTTCATTCTCATAGCGTGTAAAAACATGTATGATAGGAGATGGAGAATTTTTGAGTAGGTGGGAATATCATGCAAACAGTAGAAGATTATCTTTCATTCTTACATACGAAAGGATTTAAACTATCAGAGGAAGCACAAGGATTTATTATGTTCGGACAAGGATATACGGGTGCATCTGATGGAATTGTAAACGCAGCGATAGAAGCGACCATTAAACATCAATTACAGTTTGATGGTAGTTATTTTGTTGCGTTATTAGAACGATTGAAAGAGGAAGAAATTACAGATAAAAAAAGCGCTAAGGCTTTTATGCGGAAGTTACAAGCGTAACTTCACGCAGCCTGCGCTTCTTTTTTTGTTTTGGAAGGTAATTCAACAAAAACCATGCCTAGGAAAATACATAGGCATCCGATAATAGCAGAGATAGACAGTTGTTCGTTTGCAACGAGAACGCCTGTTAAGGCAGCAAAAACGGGTTCCATTGCAAAAATAATTGCTACTCTCGTTGGAGACGTATGTTTTTGTGCTGATGTTTGAATGAAAAAAGCAATGGATGTCGCAAATAGGGAAGTTAGAAATAGAGCAAATAAAAAGGAAGAATTCGTCCATAGTGCTACTGAAAATAATTTTTCCCAATCTTCAAACAAAAAAGCGCAAATAGAAGAAAACATACCGACAGCTAATACTTGCGACATGCTTAACAATAAAGGTGATATTTTCTTAGAAAAGAAGCCGTTAACAAGAATATGGGCAGCGAAAGCAACTGCGCAACCGAGAACCAGTATATCTCCAATGTTTAATTGAAAAGAATCACCAGCGGTTAATAAGTATAAACCTGCTGTTGCTACAGCAATACCCATTACGATAAAAATGGTAGCTTTTTGTTTTAAAAAGATAAAAGATAAAATTGGTACCATAACGATACTAAGCCCTGTTAAGAAACCAGCTTTTGAAGAAGTTGTATAAAGTAAGCCGAATGTTTGTAATACATAGCCAACGCATAAAAAGAATCCAACGATTAGTCCCGCGAGACTGCTCTGTTTTATATCTTGTTTTGAAGCTTTTTTTGAGAAAATCATTTGAACGAATAATAAAATAATTCCAGCGAATAAAAAGCGAATCCCATTAAACGTAAATGGACCAACGAAAGACATAGCATTTTGAACGACAACAAACGTAGCTCCCCAAATAAAAGAGACAAATAATAAAGCAAGAGGAGCAATCCAATCTTTTTTCACACTCATACCCCCGTTAATTTTGTAAGATAGCTTTTCTAGCTAATTCATCAGCGACTTTATTTTGACTACTTGGAATCCACTTAATAAAAAAGAGATCGAAATTTTTTATGTACTGCAGTGCTTCCTCTAATAGAGGTGCAAACATTTTATTTTTTGCGTATTCTTTTTCAATAGCTCGCTCGACAAGTTGCGAATCTGTACGAAAAGAGACAATGTTATAATTATGCTCCGTGCAATATTTTAATGCCGCAAGTAAAGCGTGGTATTCTGCTTCATGATTGGACATTGTCCCAAGGGGGAATGATAATTGTACAGCTGGTTGAACCCCTTTAATAAATACTCCTGCACCAGAAGGACCAGGATTTCCTTTTGATGCACCATCAATATATACTTCAATCAAAATGAGAAACCTCCAAATTATAAGATGATCCCCTACTTATATATTTCTTTGAAGTAGGGGATAGAGTAATTAGCCAATTGTAATGCTATAACGACATGTAAATGTTTCATTCGCTTGTAAAGATTGAATTCCTTTTTTTTCCTTGAAATCTTTTGCTGGATTTGCTTCATCAGCAATACCGTACCAAGGTTCGATACATAGGAAAGGTGCGTTCTCGCCTGGTGTCCATACGCCGACAAATGGGAATCCGTCAAATTCTACTTTTACAAATTTATTATGCTTATGAGAACGAATAGAGATTTCATCAGTATTCATATTTTCAAAAATAAGCGCATCATTTTTAAATAAATCGTATGTAAGTGGTAACTCATTCGTATTTTCAGCGATTAATTGCTTTTTACTTGAAAGGTAAGGGCCTTCTAATACACTTGTTTCTAAGCGTTCAGAACCATTAAATGATAGATGATAATCTGTAAATGATTCACCTTCTAATAACGGGAAGTTGAAACCAGGATGTGCTCCGATTGAGAAGAACATCTCTTTTGAAGTAGGATTATTCACTTCATATGTTACATGAACGATTTGTCCATCTAGTTCATAAGACACGAGTAATTCGAATTCGTATGGGTATTTTTTTAATGTTTCTTCATTACTAGTAACGATATAAGTGATTTTCGTTTCACTTTGTTCTTTTACAGAGAATGTAAGATCACGAGCGAAGCCGTGTTGTGTTAAAGAATAAGGTTTACCATCTACGTAGTATGTATTATCTACTAATCGGCCGACGATTGGAAATAAAATGGGTGCACGGCGTCCCCAATAAGTAGAATCACCTTGCCATAAGTATTCTGTATTGTCTTCTTTTAAGCGCACGCTTTGTAATTCTGCACCCTTGTCAGAGATGGTAACGATCACTTTTTCGTTTTGAATTGTTGCAGTCATGAAGTAAAACCTCCTAAATCTTTCATATATTTCATTATACGTTGTCTAAAAGAAAAAAGGTAGTTCATGATAGGAATCTATTGACGAAAGGGGGGCTACCGCGTAAAATATAATCTTGTTGCTTAAAAAACGAATAACGTGGTTCGAAACCATCCCACGTAAAAAAACTAAGGAGATTTTGTCATGAATATTAGAACATTAGTCGGTAATGGTATTTTAGCGGCATTATATATTGCTGTTTCTATGCTTATTCAGCCATTTGGCTTTACGAGTGTACAGTTTCGTATTTCAGAGATGTTTAATCATCTCGTTGTATTTAATAAGAAAGCAATTTACGGAATTGTATTAGGTGTATTTTTAACGAATCTCTTTTTCTCACCTATGATCGCTTACGATTTAGTATTTGGAGTAGGGCAATCTATTCTTGCACTAGTTGCAACCATTATTTCTATGCGATTCATTAAAGGTGTTTGGGCTCGTATGATTTTTAATACAGTTATCTTTACAATTACAATGTTTATGATTGCAATTGAACTTCATCTTGCATTTGATTTACCATTTATGTTGACTTGGTTAACATGTGCAGCTGGTGAATTTGTTGTAATGGCCATTGGTATGCCTGTAATGTACTGGATTAATAAGCGAGTACAATTTGAAAGATTTATGTAATAGATGAAAGAGCTATTCCTAAAGGGATAGCTCTTTTTGCATGTGATAATACTGAATATAATTCAGAGACTCTTGATAAAATATAATAAAATAAAGTGAGGCTTTCATTAGCTGGATACATATAAGAAGTCTTACATAAGGGGAATCTAGTATGAAATATAAAATTCATTGGTTGTATAAAACAAAGCGCGGTTTGCAGACGGAATTAACGACAGATTATATGAACATAGAAGATGTACTGCAATTTGCAGAGGATTTCGAGAAAACAGGAAGAGTAAAAGAATTATTATTTTACGATGAAATGGATGCAGAATGGTCATTAAAAGAGATGAAAAAACTGAGTAAGCAAGTGGAGGATGAGCCCCAAGAAATACTCGTTTATTTTGATGGTGGTTATGATGTGCAGACGAAAGAAGCTGGAGTAGGTATATGTGTGTACTATAAAAAAGGAAATAAAAACTACCGAATTCGCCGCAACGCATATATAGAAGGTATATATGATAATAATGAAGCCGAATATGCGTCATTATTATACGGTATGAATATACTCGAGGAATTAGGGATTAAGTATGAAGCAGTTACACTTCGCGGGGATTCTCAAGTGGTATTGCAACAATTGGCCGGAGAATGGCCTTGCTATGATGAGCATTTAAATCATTATTTAGACCAAATTGAACAAAAATCGAAGCAAATGAAATTAAAACTTGTATGCGAGCCAATATCTAGAAAACAAAATAAAGAAGCACATCAATTAGCAACGCAAGCATTAGAAGGAACAGTCATTGATAGTCATAAAGAAATAACCGAATAGAGAGGTGCAACCGTGGATAAAAAGCAACTCATTACAGAGGTAAATGACTTATTAGAAACGTATTGTGAAGGGTGTTTTTTGCGAGAACATAATCGAAAGACAAATAGTAAATATTATGCTCATTCATTTTGTATTAAGCAATGTACAGTTGGAGAAACATTGAAAAAGTATGGGGAACAGTTGTCATGAAAAAACATCCAGAGAACATTCTCTGGATGTTTTTTTAGTGCTTTGCTTCGTTTAATTGCTGCTCGCATTTGCTTAATTTTTTTTCCTCATTCATTAGAAACGGCTCATCTAAATCTACTGCAACAGATTTCATAATTTCAAGCTGAGAGCGAGCTGCTTCTACAGCAGTTGTGGCATGCTCTAAAGTGTCTGGATCCATTGAAATTGTTGCTGAACCCACCATCTTTTGTGCCGTTTCTACACGGAATTTCACTTCTTCAAAATCATTTACTTCTGATCCCATTTTTACTGCCTCCTTTGTATATTGCGCATTTCACATAGTTTTTGCTCTGTAAAACGGAAATATACAAAGGAATAACAAAGGAGGTTACCAAGTAAGGTAACCTCCTGTCATATGTTGGATTAAAGTTTTACTACGTTAGCAGCTTGAGGTCCGCGGTTTCCTTCAGTGATATCGAAAGATACTTCTTGACCTTCTTCTAAAGCTTTGTAGCCGTCTCCTTGAATAGCAGAGAAATGTACGAATACATCGTCAGCGCCTTCCATTTCGATAAATCCAAAACCTTTTTCGTTGTTAAACCATTTTACTTTTCCTTGCATGTTACAATTCCTCCTAAAAGCGTTTACTATTTTCATTTAGTGAAATTCATTTAAAAAATAATATAAACTAAAAATGCTATATTCTTGAATATTCTGCTAAATGATTAATTTAAATATACACGAATTGGGAGAATTTAGTCAAGTAAGCGATTTTATTTTTTTGTATTTTTAAATAATTTTCCAGCCGAATTTTTAAATAGGTATAGGACAAGCCGAGTATGTAATAGCTTTAATTGAATGCTATACATAACGAGGTGAAAGA
Source organism: Bacillus sp. SH7-1 (assembly GCF_008042405.1). Taxonomy (NCBI): domain Bacteria; kingdom Bacillati; phylum Bacillota; class Bacilli; order Caryophanales; family Bacillaceae; genus Bacillus; species Bacillus sp. SH7-1. Next base: position 6,577 of record NZ_QNUD01000018.1, on the reverse strand, counting down.
ATGAATGAGTCTTATTTATTAGATAATGAAGGAATGAAAATGAGAACGGATATACCGAATTGGGTTGCAAAAGAATTTGAAAATTTTTCAAATGTCGTATTAGAACCAACCTTCCCATGTTATTTTGGTTTAACTGCTTTAAAAAAGAATGAACTTCGTTATTCCTTTCTCTCTCATAATGATTGGAGCCATTTGCCGCATACGATGTTATCTTTTTTAGAGTTAATGAAAGAACGCCCAATTGTAAGAAGAGGCTTTTTTCTTTTTGTGGAACCAGAATGTGAGGAACAATCACTGGAATATTATCGTGATTACTTTTGGAAAGTACTACAATATTTACATGAAAATGATGATCAAACATGGCCGAAGCAAATTCCTGAAGAACCAGATCATTACTTATGGGAATTCTCATTTGGAGGGGAACCGATATTCGCATTTGGAAATGCGCCAGCTTATAAACAACGAAAAACTAGGCATTTAGGAAATTCTCTCGTTATTGGGTTTCAGCCACGTACCATTTTTGATGGATTAGAAGGCGACCGTCCTAAAGGAGCATATTCAAGACAAACAGTCCGAGATCGAGTTGAAAAGTGGGATCAGTTGCCGAAACATCCTAACATTAGTCATTATGGTGATCCAGATCATCGTGAATGGAAACAATACTTCATAGGAGATGATGTAGAGCCGATAAAAGGAAAATGTCCTTTTCTTCATAAGATAGAAAAGTAAGAGCCATCACCCGAATGGCTCTTTTGTATATTTTGGATAAAAAAGGGTATTTTAGTAGTGAATATTTTGATGAAAGCAAGTCTATTTTTAATTATTACATCATTACTTAATAGTAAAGGGAGTAGAAAGGATAGAGCGATGTTTGGAGCGATTATACAACAAATTGTATTAGGGATTTCATTAGCGGCGCCAGTAGGTCCAATTAATATTGAAATGTTAAAACGAGGAATTGAACGAGGTTTTTGGCATGCGTGGGTTGTTGGAATTGGTGGAATGACTGCAGATATTTTGTTTATGCTTCTCATCTATTTCGGTTTATCTTCTGTGTTTATGTATACATATGTACAAGCTTTTATGTATTGCACAGGGTTTTTCTTATTATTTTATTTAGGATTTCAAAGTGTAAAACAAGGAATTTCCACCTCGAATATGGAATATAAAAAAGAAGAGGTAGGTGGTCTTAAACAATCGTTTATGGCAGGTTTTTTAATTGCGATATCCAATCCATTAAATCTTGTTTTTTGGTTTGGTATATACGGAAGTACACTTAGCTCATTGCTTACGAAGGTCACGAAACAAGAAGCCTTTTTGTACAGTCTTTGTATTATTGTTGGTATTATTTTGTGGAATTTAAATATTGCTTTTTCTGTCCATTTTGGCAGAACTTTATTGAAGCAAAAAGCACTTGGCTATATAACAGCCGGGGCAGGTATTATTTTAGTGGGATATTCTATCCATTTTGCATACAAAGCTTTACAGTTGTTCACATAAGATTGAAGGGGAGATTTTTATGTATCGAACCACTATTGACGGAAAAGAAATTATTATTACGTTAGCACCAAAAATCCGAAAAGAAATTACTGATAGGAATCCACTATATGAAGCGGTATTTCATAATGCAGCAAGGTTATTACAAACAAAGCAACCAACGTTTGCGGTAAATCATGAAGTATTTGGGCTTATTATTGGAGAGGTGCAAAGAGGAGAAGTAACAGTGTTTGCGGTGGAACATATTATTCCAAAGCAAAATATATTTGGCCCGAATAATTTTTTCTCGACAATAGAGCAGCAGGCAAATTTGTAAAGTGAATAGAATAAAAATAGAAAATAAAAGAAATAGTCGTAACGATATGTTGCGGCTGTTTTTTTGGAAAAGGGGGAAGGAAGATGAAGAGAGTGGGGAAAGAGTTCTTTTTACAACATGATATCGTTATTATGTATAGTATTCTATTTATTTTCATCATTATTTTAAAAATGCAATTTTTCACATGGATCGGTATGTTAGCGTGTTTGTTTGGGATTGTTTTTTATACGCTTAACGAATATATGACACATCGGTTTTTATTTCACTTAAAGCCACCTAAAAACGTATTTTTATTAAAAATGTTAAGAAGATTACATTATGATCATCACGTGTATCCAGATGATTTAAAACTTTTATTTTTGCCTGTATGGTTTAGTATACCTAGCTTTACTATATATTTACTTATATCATACGCTGTAACAAAAAGTATTACTGTTACACTTTCATTCGGAATCGGAATGATTATTATGCTTCTCGTTTATGAATGGAAACATTATATTGCACATAAACCGATTCGTCCCGTCACTAAGTTTGGAAGATGGCTAAAAAAACAGCACATATTACACCATTATAAAAATGAAAAGTTTTGGTTTGGTGTCTCAAATCCAGTATTCGACTTTATATTTGGAACACTTAAAGATGGAAAAGATGTTGAATTAAGCGAAACAGCTCGTAATTTAGAAAAAGAGAAAAAAACAGAAGTGGTGCGATAAGCACTACTTTTTATTTTGTTTTAACGGGAATAAAGGCTCGATTGATACGGGTTGAAAAGTAAAAATTTTATGTTGAAAAAGTATATTAAAAACTTAGGGGAAATTGCCGGAAAATGTCTATCGAAAAATCTTTGCAGGAATGTATGGATTGTCTAAAATGAAGTTAAGTTTCTGAATATTTATAAAATTTATTCTTTTTGTATGCAAAGGGGAAATGTATTTCTAGTAAGAGAGGGGATCGGAGAATGAAACGAGATGATACTTCAGCACGTAAGTTACAAAATGAGGTGAATTATACAGAGGTTGTTCAGTCAGAAGAATTTCAATTACTATTAAATACGAAAAAGAAGTTTATCGTTCCGATGAGTATTTTCTTTTTAAGCTTTTTTATTGCACTACCTATTTTAACATCGTATTCAAAGGTGCTCAATACACCAGCATTTGGTGATGTTACATGGGCATGGGTATTTGCTTTCGCACAATTTATTATGACATGGGCATTATGTATGATTTATAGCAAAAAGGCGGAATCCTTTGATGAAATCTCGCGAAAAATTCTACAAGATATGCAAAAAGGGAGGGGCTGAACTTGAATACGACTGCGTTTGCACTATTTTTAATTATTGTCCTTGGTACGCTAGTCATAACCTATTTTGCATCGAAAAAAACGAAAAATGCGAGTGAATTTTATACGGCTGGAGGGGGATTAACTGGTTGGCAAAATGGGCTGGCCATTGCGGGAGATTATATGTCTGCTGCGTCATTTCTTGGTATAGCCGGAGCGATAGCGTTAACTGGGTTTGATGGATTCTTTTATAGTATCGGATTTTTAGTTGCTTATTTAGTTGTTCTATACCTTGTCGCAGAACCGCTTAGAAATTTAGGGAAGTACACGTTAGCGGATATGATTGCGGCACGTTTTGATGCGAAAAAAGTTCGTGGAGTTGCAGCGCTTAATACGATGACGATTTCAATTTTTTATATGATTGCACAATTAGTTGGTGCGGGTGCACTTATTAAACTATTATTAGGCATTGAATATACAACATCTGTATTAATCGTCGGCACACTTATGACTGTGTATGTTATTTTTGGAGGAATGACAGCTACGAGCTGGGTTCAAATTGTAAAGGCTGTATTACTTATGGCTGGTACATTTATTATTTCTGTTATTGTTTTTTCAAAATTTAATTTCAGTGTGACTGAAATGTTCGCTCAAATGAAAACAGCTACGCCGTTAAAAGATTCGTTTTTAAATCCAGGAGTAAAGTATAAAGATGGTCTTGATACGCTTTCTTTAAATTTAGGACTAGTCCTTGGTACAGCAGGATTACCACATATTCTTGTTCGCTTTTTTACAGTACGTGATGCAAAAACAGCACGTCAATCTGTTGTATACGCTACGTGGTTAATTGGTGCATTTTATATTATGACAATTTTCTTAGGGTTTGGAGCAGCGGCGTTTGTAGGAAATGAGGCGATTATTAAAGCAAACCCTGCTGGTAATATGGCAGCACCTTTATTAGCTAAAGCGTTAGGTGGAGATTTCTTATTTGCTTTCGTATCAGCCATTGCCTTTGCAACAATTTTAGCTGTAGTGGCAGGACTTGTATTAACAGCAGCATCAGCATTCGCACATGATTTTTATAATGAGATTCTTCGTAAAGGAAAATCAACGGAAAAAGAGCAAGTATCCATGGCTCGTTATGCGTCTATTGGAGTAGCGGTATTGTCTATTATACTAGCGTTATTTGCCCAAACATTAAACGTAGCATTTTTAGTTTCGTTAGCATTTGCAGTTGCAGCGAGTGCAAATCTACCGGTTATATTGTTTACAATATATTGGAAACGCTTTAATACAACGGGTGCCATCTCTGGTATGATTGTTGGTCTTGTATCAGCCATTGTTCTTGTAGCGTTAAGCCCGAATGTTTGGAATCCTGTAGCTGGAAAGGCTATATTTGTTGGAGAAGCGATATTCCCATATACGACACCTGGAATTATTTCAATCCCGCTCGGATTCCTGGCAGCATATTTAGGAACCGTTTTATCTAGTAAGAAAGAAGATGTTGCGAAATTTGATGAGATTCTTGTGAAATCTAATACTGGCCATGGTATTAGTGATGCATCCTCGCATTAAAAAAGAGGAGCTTTTCGATAGATAAGAAAAGCTCCTTTTTCTTGTAAATATTACTGTATTGTTAGTAGGATTTTGTCTTAATTTTGTGGAATGAAAATAAGCAGGGAGAAATGTAAATCATCATGGCACCAGCGCAGCTTTTGTGAAAAATAAGTTGTTATGGAAGGTGGAAGAAATGATGAAAACGAAACAGACTGATGAATTATTAGCAAAAGACGAGCAATATGTTTGGCATGGAATGCGTCCCTTTAGTCCAAATAGTACAATGGTAGGGGCAAAAGCAGAAGGGTGCTGGGTTGAAGATATACAAGGAAAAAGATATTTAGATGGAATGAGTGGCCTTTGGTGTGTGAATAGTGGATACGGAAGAAAAGAGCTCGCAGAGGCGGCTTATAAACAATTACAAACATTATCATACTTTCCGATGTCACAATCACATGAACCGGCTATAAAGCTTGCAGAAAAATTAAATGAATGGCTTGGAGGAGAGTATGTTATTTTCTTCTCTAATAGCGGTTCGGAAGCGAACGAAGCAGCTTTTAAAATAGCAAGACAATACTATGCTCAAAAAGGTGAACCACATCGTTATAAATTTATGTCACGTTACCGCGGGTATCATGGAAATACAATGGCAACGATGGCAGCGACGGGGCAAGCACAGCGTAGATATCAATATGAGCCATTTGCTTCAGGATTTTTACATGTAACGCCGCCAGATTGTTATCGTATGCCTGGAATAGAAAGAGAGAACATTTATGATGTAGAATGTGTAAAAGAAGTGGATCGGGTCATGACATGGGAATTAAGTGAAACGATTGCAGCTTTTATTATGGAACCAATTATTACGGGCGGAGGCATATTAATGCCACCACAAGACTATATGAAAGCTGTTCATGAAACGTGTCAAAAACACGGTGCCTTGCTCATTAGCGATGAAGTGATTTGCGGTTTTGGACGTACAGGAAAGGCATTTGGATTTATGAATTATGATGTGAAACCAGATATTATTACGATGGCAAAAGGTATTACGAGTGCATATTTACCATTATCAGCAACAGCTGTGAAAAAAGAAATATATGAAGCATTTAAAGGGAAGGGAGAATATGAATTCTTCCGCCACATTAATACATTTGGTGGAAATCCTGCAGCTTGTGCATTAGCACTTAAAAACTTAGAAATTATGGAAAATGAAAATTTAATTGAGCGATCTGCACAAATGGGTTCTCTTTTATTAGAGCAATTAAAAGAAGAAATTGGAGAGCATCCACTTGTTGGGGATATTAGAGGAAAAGGTCTACTAGTTGGAATCGAACTAGTAAACGATAAAGAGACGAAAGAGCCAATTGATAACGACAAAATCGCAACTGTTGTAAATGCTTGTAAAGAAAAGGGCTTAATTATAGGACGAAACGGTATGACAACAGCAGGGTATAATAACGTCTTAACATTAGCACCGCCGCTTATTATTTCAAGTGAAGAAATTGCCTTTGTTGTTGGAACGTTGAAGACGGCGATGGAACGTATTTAATGAATCGAGCGAGCTGTAATATACAGCTCGCTTTTGTTTATTATGTGAAATATGTTGAATTTTCAAAGGGAGGGGAATTTCATGACAAAATATGATCTTAGTCAACATTATCACATCGGATATTATGAAGATGGATATGATTTAGAAGTGACAGCATACAAAAGAATATATGAACCAGTTTGGGATACTTATATTCCACACTATGAGGCAGATGATTTTTATAAGAAAGTGTAAGAAATGAAATTAGGTGAATATATCGATGATTATGGCATTATGGTTTATTCATTTAGTAATGATATTGATGATGAAGAAGCACGAATTATTTTTGAAAAATGGTTAAAAAAGAACGGGATTGTTTAAAGGTAAAATAAAAAGAGATTGCT